>CBDUSX010000208.1:0-5660 GCA_965369935.1 uncultured bacterium | reverse complement strand
GAGCCTTCCCGGATGCGGCGGAACTCAACTGATGCGCAGCTTGCGGTCCGGCTCGCTCTTCTCGTCGTAGATGATTGCCGGCTCGCTCTTGCGGCGGATCACGTCCTCATTAACGACGCATTTCTGCACACCTTCCAGGGACGGCACCTGGTACATGATTTCCAGCATCACCGATTCCAGAATGGCCCGCAGGCCGCGGGCGCCGGTCTTGCGCTTGATGGCCTCCTGGGCCACGGCCTTGAGGGCCTTGTCCTTGATTTCGAGCTCCACGTTCTCCAACTCGAACAGCTTCTGATACTGCTTGAGCAGGGCATTCTTGGGCTCGACCAGGATTTTCACCAGGTCGTCCTCCGTCAATTCGTCCAGGGTGGTGACCACGGGTATTCTTCCCACGAATTCGGGGATCAGTCCGAACTTGAGCAGGTCTTCCGGCTCCACCAGCCGCAGGGTTTCGCCCAGGTTGCTGTCTTTCTGAGAAACCTGCTCCGTGCCGAAGCCGATGGACTTCCTGCCGATGCGCTGGTTGATGAGGGAATTCAACCCCACGAAGGCGCCTCCGCAGATGAACAGGATGTTGGAGGTGTCCACCTGCAGGAATTCCTGCTGGGGATGCTTGCGGCCGCCCTGGGGCGGGATGTTGGCCACGGTACCTTCGATCACTTTCAGCAGCGCCTGCTGCACGCCTTCGCCTGAAACATCGCGGGTGATGGAGACGTTCTCGCTCTTGCGGGCGATTTTGTCTATCTCGTCAATATAGACGATGCCTTCCTCGGCCCGCTCAATGTCGTAATCCGCATTTTGCAACAGTTTGAGGATGATGTTTTCCACGTCCTCGCCCACATAGCCCGCTTCCGTGAGCGTGGTGGCGTCCGCCATGGCGAAGGGCACGTTGAGCAGCTTGGCCAGGGTCTGGGCGAGCAGGGTCTTTCCCGTGCCGGTGGGACCGATCATCAGGATGTTGCTTTTCTGCAGTTCCACGTCGCTGCCGTGGTTGGCCATGCGGATGCGCTTGTAGTGATTGTACACGGCCACCGAGAGCACCTTCTTGGCGTGCTCCTGCCCGATCACGTAGCCGTCGAGAATTTCCTTGATCTCGAAGGGCTTGAGCAGCTTGGATTCCTGCTGGCTCAGTTGCTCCTTGCTCCACTCCTCCTCCATGATGTCGTTGCACAGTTCCACGCATTCATTGCAGATGTATACGGTGGGCCCGGCAATGATCTTCTTCACGTCATTCTGCGATTTGCCGCAGAAAGAGCAGCGCAGGATATTTCCTTTCGACTGGCTCATACAAATGCTCCGCCTGGTTGAACGATCATGAGGAATGTCCAGGAGCCCCCTGGCCAGGGCGCACGCGCCGTCGGGCGTGGCCCGGGGTGCAGCGCCGGAAGCGGTTTCATCAGTTCTTTGAACGCCGCAATTGCTCTCCGGTTCACTGGCAAGACCCCGCTGGGAGGTTCCATAGTACCCTATTTGCGCGCCCTGGAAAAGTAAACATGGCGACCGTCCATGAAATTCCAAATTCCGGGGATGGAGTCACCCCCGCTGCAAGCCCGGCCGGGTCGCCCCACCCTAGAAATAATAGCGCATCGAGAAGGTCGGGAAGGTGGTGGTGGAGATATTCGTCACCTGCCGGTCTCCCACCGTCTGCGACCCGAATCCGATCTCCGCCGCAATGCCCAGATTGGGCAGGGTCAGGAAAAAGATTTCCACGCCCCCGAACACCCTAAACGTCTGTCCGCTGTCGTCAATGGCGTTGGTGCCCGTGGTGTCCGTCACCGAGATGAAGCCGATGCTGCCGCCCCAGTACAGGTCCAGTTGGGATTGCCGCTTCACGACGGTAGCCAGCCTGATGTCGAAGGAGAAGACCTCGAATTTCTTGTTCCCGCCCAGATCGGAATCGAAGAACCCCACCAGAAAATCGATCGAGGTGAAGGAATTCATCCAAAACTTTAGGGACACTGCGTCCACGCCGAATTCGAGCGCCTCTCCACCGGAGGACTGGGGGGTTGTGCGGTGCAGATAGCCGATGCCGACTGTTTTGGAGGGGTCCCGCTCGGCAGTGTCGTATTCGATCAGGATGATGTCGGACTTCTGGATTTGCAGGACGCCAAAGCCCTTTTCGGACTCGATGGAGATCACGTCCTCCTCAACGGCTACGATCCGGCCCTTGATGATCTCCCCGGAGGTGAGGTGTATCGTTTCACCGTAAGCCTGCCCCGCCAGCAGAATGAGCATCCCGGCAAGTAAAATCCATCGTATTTTCATGGCAGTCTCTCGCATGAGCCATTGGGTGGGAAAATTCTGTTCCCCGATGTCTGAGCTAAGAGAATGCAAATTTACCGCCACCCCTCATCAATTTTTTCCCGTGGCGCTGAGGGAGCCGCGGCGATGCGGGCCAAGCGCGGTTCCGGAAGGCCGATCCGGGGACCGCGGCTGGGGAAAAACGCCGCTGGAGACGCTGTGGCGGCCCATTGGCGGCGTTCTCGCGTTACACAGCAAGGAGGCCCCAACCCACCGCGCGAAAGCGGCGGGTTGGCGAAGGCGGGAGGTTTTTTCAACCTGGCGGCCTGAAATGGAACGGGTTGTGCTGACTGGAATTTGGACGGAATAAATGCCATCTTGGACAATTCTCCGAACCCATGCAGAATTGAAACGGAACCAGATGGCGGAATGAAAAGGGGCCGCACCGTAAATGAAGCGTATTCTCACCAAGCTGAATTACCGCAAGCTGCTGCTGGTGCTGCTGCTTTCGATGCTGGTCGCGCTGATGGTGACGCCCAACCTCAATCTCGTACCCCTGCGCTACGAGGAACGGGACATCATCACCCAGGACATCATCATCAAGGACGATGTGATCCTTGAGGACGAACGCTCCACCAATGAGCGCCGCAAGCAGGCGGTGGCCGGCTTTCCGCCCGTCTTCGACTACGACGAGAAGCTCAAAAACCGCACCTACGAGGACCTGAAGACGGCCTTCGTCCAGATGCGCCAGGGGCTGGCCGCCCTGCGCGACAACCGTACGCAGAATTTGGGCAAAATCCGGCAAAACGCCCTGGACCAGATTTTCATCCTTTCCGCCAGTGCGAAAATCCGCTCCCTGAGGCCCATCATCCGCCGGGAGCGCAACCAGATCGTCAGTGAAATCGGGCTCCTTTCCGACCTGCCCAATCCCAGCCCCGCCCAGTTGTTCCAGATGGAAAAGCTGCGCTTCGACCTGAAGGGGGTGAAGACCCAGCTTGCAGGCAACAGCCAGTCCGCCGAGCAACAGACCAGGCGGCTGACCCAGGCGCGCAAAGACGCGCGCGAACTGCGCAAGACGACGAACAAGCTGAAAGTGGAGGAAACCCAGGCGCTGCTCAAAATGAAGGAGCAGTTCGACAAGCAGTTGCGCATCGCCAGCGACGAATCCGAATTCAAGATCCTGCGGGCCGCGCAATTCGCCTCCCAGTTGCAGCGGCAAATCGTCTCCCTGCTCGTTCCCGTGCTGGGGCAGAAAATCGTCTCGACGCCGGAAAGCATTACGGTGAATGGCAACGTCATTCAAATCCAGTCGCTCGAGTCCTCCAAGCTGGAGCGGTTCGAGGCCTTGAACACCATCGTGGACGTTCAGCAGGTGCGCGCCCGGATCAACAAGCTGGGCCACGAGTTGGAGTTTCCCGCCAGCGCCGCGGGCCAGAGGGAGGCCACCGTCTCCATCGCCGGCAAGATGGTGCAGCCCAACCTGACGGAAAACAAGGCGGAGACCGAGCGGCAAAAGCAGGAAGTGATCAAATCCCTCAGCCCGGTCTACTTCAACTTAAAGCAGGGCGCGGTGGTCGCCCGGGCCGGGGACACCGCCTCCGCCCAGCAGGTGGAGGTCATCAAGGCCCTCAACGCTTACAACCGCAAGAATCCCAAGTATGCGCAACTGATCGGCACCTTCGTGATTGTGCTGCTGGCCCTGCTGCTGCTCTACCAGGTGATGGTGCTGCGCGCCGGCGGGCGGGGGGTATCCATGACCCAGTTGTTGCTGATGTCCATCCTGGTGCTGATCACCCTGCTGCTGGCCCAGGCGCTGCTGTCCGTCGTGCCGGCGCTGACCACCCTTTCCGATTTTCTGCCGCGCCACACGTACAACTACTTCATCCCCGCGGCACTCACCTCCATGCTGGCGGGCATTCTGCTGGGATTCGAGACCGCGGTGTTGCTGGGCTTCGGGACTTCCCTGTTCCTGGCGATCCTGATGGGCAACAGCCTGCCGTTCTTCATCTTTTCCGTGATGGGTTCCCTGGTGGCCGCCATTCCCATGCGCCACTACGACACGCGCTTCGCCCTGTGGGAGCAGGGCCTGCGCATTTCGGCCATCAACCTGCCGGTGCTGCTGGTGCTGACTTTGCTCGATCAGAACCTGCTCAGCTGGGAGTTGGCCTTCGATCTGGGCGTGGGCCTGGCCAACGGGCTGGTGGTGGCCTTCCTGGCGTCCACCATCCTGCCCCTGCTGGAGCGCGTGTTCGACATCACGACCAACATGCGCCTGCTGGAGCTGTCCAACATGAACCACCCGGCCCTGAAGGAACTGGCCGTGCGGGCGCCCGGCACCTACCACCACAGCATCGTGGTGGGCAACCTGAGCGAATCGGCGGCCGGCGGCATCCGCGCCAACCCGCTGCTGGTGAGGGTGGCCGCGTACTACCATGACCTGGGCAAGATGCTCTGCCCGCTGTACTTCGTGGAAAACCAGCTGCAGAAAAACTACCACGACGACCTGCCGGCCAAGACCTCGACGCGCATCATCATCAACCACGTCAAGGACGGCCTGGAGCTGGCCCGGCGCCACCGGCTGGGCAAGGCCATCATAGACATCCTGGCCCAGCACCACGGCACCTCTCTGGTGCGTTATTTCTATCACAAGGCCGAAGAGGAACGCGCCGATCCCGACGAGCCCCTGCTGGAACTGGAGTACCGCTATCCCGGCCCCAAGCCGCAGTCCAAGGAAGCCGCGCTGGTGATGGTGGCCGACGTGACCGAGGCCGCCACCCGCAGCCTGGACGATCCCTCGCCCGAGTCCATCCGCAAGATGGTGCAAAAGCTGGCCACCTCCATTTACATGGACGGGCAGCTCGACGAGTCGGGCATGACCTTCAACGACCTCAATTACATCGAGAAAACGTTCACCAAGATTCTGCTCAGCATCCACCACCACCGGATCACCTATCCCGAGCTGAATATCGCTCCGCGGCCGGATCCCCACTTGGAACCCTCCGAAACCGCCGATGACGAGTCTACCGATCGAGATATCGTGGCACGCCGGCGCGCCTCCACCTGAGCTTGAGCTGGAAGAAGACGCCCTGCGCGATCTGCTGGCCGGCTTCCTGGCCGCCCTGGGCCATGCGGAGCGGGGCTTGAGCGTGCTGATCGCCGACGACGAGACCCTGCGGACGCTTAACCGGCGCTTCCGCGAGCAGGACCGGCCCACCGACGTTCTCTCCTGGTCCTACCGCGGCGAGGACGAGGCTCCCGCCCTGCTGGGGGAGCTGGCCGTTTCCCTGGAACGCGCGCGGGCCCAGGCGGATGAGAACGGCTGGCACCTGCGCACCGAGCTGTTGCGCCTGCTGGCCCACGGCTGCGCCCACCTGGCCGGCTACGGCCACGAATCGGAAGAAGACGAACGCGCGATGCGG
>CBDUSX010000207.1:0-5664 GCA_965369935.1 uncultured bacterium | reverse complement strand
CAGCAGATGCCTTCCCGTACTTCCTTCATCCCGCGTGTTGATTTCGAATCCAGGCGCGACCGAAAGCTGCGTAACGAAGTTTCTTCCTCCAATAATCACCTTGCTAAGAGTTCCACCAACCAGGAAGCCGTCCAGCAGGCTCGTCCTTAGCTGTCCGCCCGCGAAGAACACTCTCGATTCGACAAATTTGTTCTGCTCCTTGCCATAGGAGGTATCCACAACCCCGGCATAGGCGGCCCAGGTACCGCCTCCCATGGTGACCAAAGCTTTCAGGGTGGTTCGGGTGTCCGTCTGTTCCGAATCGGGAACCTGTCCCTGAATTTTCCCGACCCGGTCAACGTCGACGGGAAGGCTCAGGTCCTGGGTCGGATTGTCGTCAATTTCAATCGCCACCTCGGCAACGACGTTTACCTTGAAGCCCACAAACTCTTCTATGACGTTCTTTTCCTCTTCCAAGGGCACCCGGTAGGCGACCAGGTAAGTGCGTTCCCGGGCGTTTCCCGCCTCGTCCTCAACGACGACCCTGATGACCCTCCGTCCGGGGGTGAATTCAAATTCCTTGGTAATTAAAACCGTGTCGCTGGGTTCGAATTCCTGTTCCTCACCGTCAATGGTGATTCTGACTATATTGTCCTCGTCAACGATGACGAAATTCACCGTAAGCCGATCATTTTCAACAATCTGCTTAAGTGCCAAGTCCGATGTCAGCACCTGCGGCGCCTTCTCCTCCTGCGCCACCACGTGCGCCGAGGCGGCCAGGCAAAACGCGGCGAGCCATCCGATAGTTTTCAGCCGCAACATGCCCCTTTTTGCAAATAGATATTCTTTGGCTGTCGTGAATCATGTTCAATACTAGTTTTCAAACCGGATGTTAACCGGCGCCGTAGGAAAACCTTTCTCTTGAGCGGCATCCTGTGCATCTTCGGTGGCGTCATCCAGCGCGTCTTCACCCGCTCCAGGAAGTTCGCATTTTTCGCCCGCTCCGCACTCGGATTGTTCAATTTGATCCTTTGTAAAGACGCCCTGCTCCAGCAATATTTGCTTCAAGGGCACTTCGATCGCGACGCGGCTGGTCGGAATCGGCGATTCAAGATCTTCGAATACCGCCAGTTGAAGCGGAAAAGTCACCTGGGGCGTGATGCCTCCGACCACCGCTGACGCGCGGCCTTCGGGTATGTTCAACTGCTTGCCGTCCAGGCCTCCCAGCTGCACGGCATTTTCCGTGACTCCCACGACGGAGTCGCCCTGCACGTTCACTATAATGGTCTCTTCGGTTCCCTTCACGCCGATGGTGGCCGTGGCGGACTGCACGTTGAACCGCTCGTTGGACATCAGCCCGGTGATTTTGGCGCGCATGCGCCCGAAGAGCATGCGGAAAAACCCCTTCTGTTCCCTCCGCTGCCAGGGCTTGACATGGAGCACCGCGTTGCTGCCGAGGGTGATGGTGGCTTTCTCCACCGTGGACAGCACCACCCTGGAATTCTCGCCCAGCCGCACCACGTCCTCATGATTGATCGGAACGGTCTCGTCGTTTCTATCGAAAGAAAGGCGGTGCCCCTCGCGCAGGACGATGAGCTTGCCCTTGTCAATCCGGGCATCGCCGTATTTTGTCGCGCTCCATGCGGGGACGGACAAGGCCAGACCCATGCAGGCGAGGACGGCAAATTTCACGGCTTTGTTCATGTGATGTTCCTCATGCCCACTTGGTACCCAGGAAATGCCCACTTCGTACCAGGTTCATGCCTGCTTTGTAGTCTTTGTATGCCTGTATACCAGCTTTTGTGCTGCCTTCATCTCTGTATTCGTAATTTTTGCAAAAATGAGTCCAAATGAAAAACCGGCTTGCGCCGCCGCACAAGGCGGGGGCCACCAACCGGCGAGGACCGGAGCGGGGCCTGGGAGGGCGCCGGGCAAAAACTCCTGTACCCTGCGTCCGCGGTTTTATAAGATGACGGAACAGGGGACGCCCGCCTTCGTATCCCATGGAGGGATTCAACGCGCATGATAGAATTCACCGATCTGACCAAAAGCTACGCCGGCCGCCTGCCCGTGCTGGACCAGGTCAAGATGAAAATTGACCCGGGGTCGTTCTTCTTTCTCTCGGGCGTCAGCGGGGCGGGCAAGACCACAGTTTTCAAGCTGCTGCTGCTGCTGGAACTGCCGAACAAGGGCCGGATCCACTTTGACGGAGCCGACATTCTCCAGTATTCCCCCTCTCAGCGGGCCCGCCACCGCCGCCGCATCGGCACTGTGTTTCAGGAGCAGGACAACCGCCTGCTGGCCAATGAGACCATCGAGGAGAACGTGGCCCTGCCGTTGCGCATCGCAGGGTTGAGCGGCAAGGACATGCGGCGGCGCATTCAGCTGCTGCTGGAGCAGGTGGGCCTGGCCGAGCGCAGGAAGGAGCTGGTGAGCGGGCTTTCCAGCGGGGAGAAGCAGTTGGTTTCCATCGCCCGGGCCCTGGTGTTCAGTCCGCAGGTGTTCTTCGCCGACGAGCCGACCGGGAACCTGGATCAGTCCGTGGCGTTCAAGGTGATGGAACTGCTGCGGGAAATCCACCGCTCCGGCTGCACGGTGATCGTGGCCACCCATGACCTGAACCTGATCCGCTCCTTCCGTTCGCGCACCTTGCTGATCAAGGACCGGAAAATCCACGAGGTGCGTCTGGTCAGCCCGCCGGCCGCCGCCGCGATGCTATAGGCGGGCGGGCGCATGCACTTCAACGAACCCACGGCGCATCGGCCATGCATCTGATATCCGGCATTCCCCGTGCGTTCCGGAACCTCCGGAAGAACTGGCGGGCATCGCTCAACAACATCCTCATCGTAGCCTCCTCCCTGGCCGTGCTGGGTATGAGCGCCCTGCTGTACCTGAACGTGCTCCACATCTCGGAAATCTGGCTGTCCAACACCACCGTGTCCCTGTTTCTCCGCCCGGAGCTGGCGGATCACGAGCGCGCCCTGCTGCTGGAACGGGTGCAGGAACATCCCATGGTCGCCCGCGCCGCCCTGGTTTCCCCCGAGGAGGGGCTGCGCTCCATCGCCGCGAAGCTGGGGGGAAACCACGACTTTCTTTCCAGGGCGGAAAAGGGCGGGCTGCCCTATACCATTGATTTCGACGTATTCGTGGACTACCGCAAAAGAATAGGCACCCTGGCCAAGAGCTTCGGCGACATGGGCGGGGTGGAAGAGGTGATTTATGCGGAGCGGGTGATCGGCAAGGCCAAGCTGTTCTTCGACCTCACCAAGGGCCTGGGCCTGTTTTTCGGCGCGCTGATCCTCATTTCCTTTTGCCTGATCATCGCCAACGCGACCCGGCTGTCCCTCTATTCCCGCCGCCAGGAGATCGAAATCCTCCATCTGGCGGGCGCCACGCGGGGCTACATCCGCGCAGGCTTCGTGGTGGAAGGGGTGCTGCTGGCCGTGATCGGCTGGGCCCTGGCGCTGGTGCTGGTGCGTTTCGCCTTCACCCTGCTCATCGCGGGCCTGACCTGGAACGAATTCACCATGGCCTTGAAGGAGTTGGCGGTGTTCTTTTCCTGGCCGATGCTGGCCGGCTCCCTGGTGTTGCTGGCGGTGCTGGGCGCCTTGAGCAGCAACCTTTCGGTCAACCGCGTGCTGAAGGCGATCGAGCCATGAGGAGCGCGGGGCAACGGATCGGCAGGCGGCCGTTGAGCGCCGCGCCTGTGGTGGCGCTGGCCATGGGGCTGTGCCTGCTCGCACTTCCGGCTGTTGCGCAAAAAACGCAAGGGCCGGCCCGCCAGGATATTCTGGAAAAGAAAAACCAGATCAAGCAGTTGCAGTTCGAGAAGCAGCAGGTGCTGCAACGGCTGGAGGATTTCCGGGACTCCGAGAGCGAAATTCTGGAGAAAATCCGGGAACTCTCCGGGCAGATCAGGGACGCCCGCCGCAGGGAGCGGGAACTGGAGGCCCGGCGGGCGCACCAACAACGGATCGCCGGAAAACAGCAGGCCGAAATTCAGCGCCTGGCCGCGGCGATCGCGAAGACCCGCGCCCGTGCGGCGGGCCACCTGCGGCGCATGTACCGGCTGTCCAAATCCAGCGACTCGGCCACCTTGATGGCCCTGGCCCGCCACAAGGACTTCTTCAAGAACAGCCACTACCTCTCGCTGGTGATCCGAGTTGACCTGGAGGCCGTCAGGATCTTCGAAGAGCTGACCAATAAGATGGAATCCCGCCGGGCGGCGGTCAAAACCACCCAGGCCCGGCTGGCTTCCCTGGAGGCGGACATCCGGCGGGAGCGCAGTGAACTGGGCCGCGCCAGAAAATCCCTGCGGAAATCCCTCAAGGCCATGCGCGGCAACAAGAAGCTCTACCGCAGCTACCTGGCCGAGTTGGATGCCCTGCGCAAGGGCATGGAAACCGCCGTGCTCAAGCTGGAGCACAACGCCCGCGACGCAAGGCGCATGGCGCAGTTTTCCGATCCGGAGTCCGTCCGCGGACGGCTCCCGCCGCCTGCCCCCGGCAAGCTGATCGCCGCTTTCGGACAGCAGGACCCGCGCTATGAGTTGAAGAAGTTCCAGCGTGGCGTCGTGATCCGGGTGCGGGAAGCCGCCCCGGTGCGGGCGGTCGCCCCCGGGCGGGTGGTGCATGCGGGGCCGTTCCGGGGATACCAGAAGTTGGTGGTGCTGGATCACGGCAAGGGCTTGTTCACCGTATACGGCCACCTGGAGGCGCTGCAGGTGGAGCGGGGCGGCACCGTCAGTGCCGGAACGCAACTGGGCGCCTCGACCTACCAGCCGGTCAACAGCGCCTACGACGTGTATTTCGAGATTCGCCTGAAGGGAAAGCCCCAGGACCCGCTGAAATGGCTCAGGCCGGGCAGCCTGACCGGCGCGGCGGGCAACGGCAGCGGTTCGTGAGGGGACTGATTCAATCCATCATGTCGAAGAAGCGCGCGGTGTAGAATGCCTCGAGCTCCTCGAGATTCGCGGATTTCTGCTCCAGCCAGCGCACGCCGCATACGGTTCCGCCGCTTTCCTGGCCGACCCGCATGACTTCGGCCTCCACCAGCACCGGCGTCACCTGACCGTCCTCGCCGGGAAGCTCGAAGGTCAGCCGCAAGGTCTGCCCGACCTTGGGCGTCGAGTCCCCGGTCTTTACCAGCATCCCCATCACGGAAAGGTCCAGCGCCGAAAAATCAAAGCCGGCGCCCGTCTCCTTCACCTCTCCGGCGCCCCCGATTTCCACGGGTACGCGCTCCCTGCCCCGGCTTTCGCCCTCACTCATCGGCGGTCCTCCGCGGAATTTTGTCCGAAGCACCCGCTTCCACGGGCGGTACGGGGTGGCCGCGGCTTCGTAAGCGGCATGGGCGCATTGTCCGCGCGGTGTAGCAAGCAAGAAATCAACGGGGTTTGGCGGAGACGTGTGGGAATCGAACCCACCCAAGACAGTGTTAGTGCCCCGCGCACGGGTTTGAAGCCCGGGAAGCCCACCAGTGACTCATCCATCTCCACGAGACCGTGGTCAAAAGGTCTGTAATGCGAGGCAATTATATCCAAAAATGAACAAAGCGCAATCCCGGCCCGCCGCCGGGCGTCCTATATTTCCCTTGACTTCCCCCGGCGGGAGCGGTGAAAATTTTTCTCTGGGGATGTAGCTCAGCTGGGAGAGCACGACGCTGGCAGTGTCGGGGTCAGGGGTT
>CBDUSX010000206.1:0-5704 GCA_965369935.1 uncultured bacterium | reverse complement strand
TCCAAGTCCAGGGCGTATACCGTGAAGTGGTAGTGGTGGACGATGGTGTCGTTCCAGGGCGGGCAGGGCCCGTCGTACCCGCCGTAGTCCCCCGCCATGTCCGGGTTGCCGCCCATGAACATGGTGTAGTCGTTGATGCCGCGGGTGCCGTGATCCGTGGGCCCGGGGGGCTTGCCGCCCTGGGTGATGCCATCGGAATCCGCGCCCGCGGCCAACTCGCTCACGGACGCCGGCACGTCCACCAGCACCCAGTGATAAAAGTCAATGCGGGGCAGGTCCGCCGGAATGGTCTTGCCCTCCTGGTTGAGGTCGTCCATTTTGGACGGCACGTCGTCGTCCACGCAGATCACCGCGTAGGATTTGGTGCCCTCCGGCGCTTCGCTCCAGGCCAGGTGTGGGTTCCTGTTGGCGCCCAGGGCCATGTGGTCGTCCACCGCCGGCACGCCGAAGGCAAATTCCTCGGGAATGGGAGCGTTGTGGCTGATCGAGTTGCTGTCCAGTTTCATGATGGCCTCCTCGTTGTGGTTTCGGCGTTGCCGTGAAGACATCCACGATTGGCCCACGCAGCCAGCCGCGGGTGCTCCGAATTCTACCTCCGGGGGGCTGTTTTTGCCTCCGGCGGGCAGGCGGCGCCGCCCCTGTACTCCGGCGCATCCATATTCGCGCCGGTGCTGATTGTTTGTCCTTGTCCGGAACCATCATGGCAAAGCGCGGGGGCAAATCTCAAGGGCCATTGGCCCCCGATAAGGTTATATGGCCGGGGTGTAATTCACGGCGAATATGCAGTATGAATTAAGCGGGTGCTAGGCGGGGGCGGTATTAATGCGGGGCGGTATCAAAGTTGGGGACAATCCGGAACCGAATCCGAGGAGCGGGAATATGACAAGAAATCCAGGAAACCGAAGCAGGCGGGCGCTTGCGGCGGGTCTTTTGGGCGTGATGGCCGCGGGCCTGCTGGCTTTTGCGCCGGCCATGCTGTTGGCCAGCCCTTCGGACATTGTCAAGGTGGTGTTCACCCGCTCCGGCGGTGAGTGGCGGGTGGACGTCACCATCCGCCATGCGGACACGGGCTGGCAGCATTACACCAACGTGTGGGTGGTGGAGACGCTGGACGGCAAGCAACTGGGCAAGCGCGTGCTGTTTCACCCCCATGTGGGCGAACAGCCCTTCACGCGCTCGGATTCCGTGAAGGTCCCCGCGGGCGTGACCAAGGTGCGGGTGCGCGCGGGGGACAAGCCCAACGGCATGAGCAGCAACACCGTGGTGGTGGACCTCGGCAAAAAAAGCGGCGAGCGCTTCGAGGTGCGCTGACCCCTCAGTTCCCATCCCTTCTGCCAGGGACCGTGCCGCCGTGAATGAACTGCTGCTTCATGCCTTTACGACCCTGTTTGTGGTTATCGACCCCATCGGCCAGCCGGCGCTGTTCGCGGGACTGACCCAGGGCAGTTCACCGGCGGATCAGCGGCGCATGGCCGTCAGAGGCGCGGCGCTGGGCGCGCTGATCCTGTTCGCCTTCGCCTTCGCCGGCAATACCATGCTGGAATGGCTGGGCGTCGGACTGCCCGCGTTCCGGATTGCGGGGGGCATCCTGCTGCTGCTGTTGGCCATAGACATGCTGTTCGCCCGGGACTCCGGACTGCGCTCCACCACGGAATCGGAACAGGAGGAGGCGGGCCAAAAGCGCGACATCTCCGTGTTTCCTCTCGCCATCCCGCTCATCGCCGGGCCGGGCGCCATGACATCGGTCGTTCTTCTGATGGGGCAGAGTGCCGGGAACGCCCTGCACACCGCGGCCATCCTGGGCGTGCTGGCGCTGGTGCTGCTGCTCACGCTGGGCTTCCTGCTGCTGGCCATACCCATCAACGCCCTGCTGGGCGTGACGGGCGCCAACGTGATCAGCCGCGTGCTGGGAATCGTGCTGGCCGCCCTGGCCGTGCAATTCATGCTGGACGGCATCGGCCAAGCCCTGCCCCTCGCCGCGGCAATGCTTTAGTGGTGGCGCGCTAGAGGCAGCCCCGGGCGAATTCTGTTACCATCGGGCAATGGCCCCGGCCCTCCCGGGTGCGGGCGCGTGCAGGTTCATCTCCCCGTCGCAATGGCTTCAGCTTTGACCCCCCAGGACTGGCAGACCCGGTACGGAGTGGCGGCCTCCGCCGGGAAGGAGTTGGCTGCCGGCCTGGCCGCCCTGCCCGCATCCGCCGATGCGGCGCTGGCCCTGGAGCGGCTGTTCGAACGGCTGGCGGGCCGGCCCCTGGATTTTCTGGCGGAGCCCTCCGCGGCCGCGGCGCTGGCCCGGCTGGCATACGCCGCGCCCTTTCTGCTGGGCCACCTGGCGCGCCATCCCGATGGGCTGGCCGGCGGGCTGCTGTCCGGCCTGGATGCGCCGGCGGCCCTGCTGCCCTGGCGGGACTACTGCCCGCCCGGGGAACTGCCGGGCCTCGATCCCAACGAGTTGATGCGCCGCCTGCGCCTGTGGAAGTACGACAATTATGCGCGTCTGACCGCCCAGGAATTGCTGGAGCGCCATCCCACCGCCCGCACCTGCGAGCTGCTCTCCGATCTGGCCGACGGAATGCTCGAGGCCGCCTGCCGCCATGCCTTCGCCGAATCCGTTTCGCGCCACGGCTTGCCCCTGCGCGAAGACGGCGCCCCTGCCCTGGGCGCGGTGATCGGCATGGGCAAGCTGGGCGGGCGGGAGCTCAACTACGCCTCGGACGTGGATGTGATCTTCATTCACGAGGCGGACGACTCCCCGTGCCGTCCCGTGGCCGGGCTGAAGAAGAAGCTGCCCGATCCGGCCCTGGCGGCGGAAGACTACTGGGCGCGCTGGGCGGCCCTCTCCCCCGGCGCCGGACAAAAACCGGAAGCAGAGGGGCTCAGCGGAGGCGAGTTTCACAACCAGCTGGCCCGCCAGGTGGGGCGCATGCTCAGCGCCACCACGGCCGACGGCTTCGGCTTCCGGGTGGACGTGGATTTGCGCCCCCAGGGCAGGAGCGGTCTGCTGGCCCCGTCCTTGAGCTTTTTGTCCCAGTACTACGACGTGCACGGGCGGGAGTGGGAACGCACCGCCCTGCTCAAGGCGCGCCCGGTGGCCGGAGACCCCGCGGTGAGCGCCCGCTTCGCCGGGATCGTGCGCCCTTTCGTCTACCGGCGCTATCTGGACTACTCCGCGGTGGAGGGCATCGCCATCGTCAAGCACGACATTGACCGCAACCACCGGGCCGCCCTGGACCGCAACCTCAAGCTGGGCGCCGGCGGCATCCGCGAAAACGAGTTCCTGGTGCAGGCCCTGCAACTGCTCCACGGGGGCCGGCGCCCTGAGTTGCAGATAACCTCCCACGCCGATGCGGTGCAGCGGCTGATCGAGGCCGGCGTGCTGGAAGAAGGCGAGGGAGCCGCGCACCTGGCCGACTACTGGCTGCTGCGCAAGATCGAAAACCGCCTCCAGATGGAACAGGAAGCCCAGACCCACGAGCTGCCCGAGGCGCCCGAGGCGCGCATGCGCATCTTCGCCGACTTCCGGCCCGGCTTCCCCGCCCGCCTGGAAGAGGCCGAGGCCGCCCTGGCCGCGGCCCGCCGGCGTACCGGGGAGCGCTTCGCCCAGCTCTTCTCCGAACTGGGGCGCGAGGAATATCCGCAGCCGGAAGCGTGGCAGCAGGCCGTGCGCCGGCACTGCCCCCCCGAAGAGCAGGAGGCCCTGCTGGCCCGCATAGACGCCCTGCTGAGCCGGCTGATGGCCTCGCGGCTGGGGGAGCGCTGCGTGTTCAAGGTGGCGCGGCTGCTCAACCGCCCGGAGACTTACCGCCGGGGTACGGACGCCGCCTTTCCGCGCTGGCTGGACTTTCTGGAGCAGATCGGGAACCGCAACGCCATCCACGCGTTGATCGAGGCCAACCCGCCCATCGCGGACTGGGCCAGCACCATTTTCGCCGAGGGCGGGCGCCACGCCCTGCAGTTGATCCGCCACCCGGAATTTCTGGAATCCTTCGTCTCCAGCGCCGCGGATGCGGGAGGAAGCCCGGCGGACGACTTCCGCGCGATCCTGGAACACGCCCGGGACGAGGAGGAGTTTCTGCTGGAATTGCAAATGGCCAAGTCCCGCGCCCTGATCCGGATTCTCAGCATCTACCTGAACAACCCCGGGGAAAAGGCGCACCGCGAGCTGCTGAGCGGGGTGGCCGAAGCCACCGTGGCCCTGTGCACCGCCTATGCCTGGCGGCTCACGGCGGGGCGCTACGGCCTGCCGGAAGGCGCCGCCTCCCATCGGGAACCGGCCGGCTTCGCCGTGCTGGCCATGGGGAAACTGGGCAGCCGGGAGATGCGCTTCGGCTCCGATCTGGACCTGGTGTTCGTGTATGACGCGGACGGCACCACCACCGGCGGCAAGAGCCATTACGAGTTCTACACCCGCGTGGCGCAAAAGCTGGGCAACCTGCTCACCGCCCCCACCCAGTTCGGCAAGCTCTACGAGATTGACCACCGCCTGCGGCCCTTCGGAAACAAGGGCGTGCTGGTGCCCACCCTGTCCGCCTTCAGGGGCTTCGCCGATGGCGCGGAAATCTGGAACTTCCAGGCCTTCACCCGCCTGCGCTTCCTGGCCGGCGAAGCCGCCCTGGGCGAAGCGGTGCTCTCCGCGGTGGAAGAGGCCTGGCGCGCCCGCGCCTTTTCCACCGGCGACGTGGCGCGCGCGGTGCGGGAGATGCTGGGACGGCTGGTGGCCGAGCACGCCCCCCCCTCCGGAACAAGCGGGGCGCTGGCACTCAAGTACGCGGTGGGGGGCATGATCGGCTTCGAGTTCCTCAGGCAGTGCCAATTCCTCCAGGCCGCCAGCGAGAAAGGCAAGGGCTGGAGCGCTCCCGAGGCGCCGCAGTCCATTAGGGAAATGGAGCCGGCCTATGATACCCTGGGTGCTCTGGACGAACGCCTGAGCTTTTACGAGCCCGGCTATGCGCACGTGGCGGCGCCCGAGCATTTCGAGAAATACGCCGCCGTCGGCAGCGCCTGGAAATACGGGGACATCCGGGAGTTGGCCGCGCGGCTGGAGCGGGATGTCGAGCGAACGTTCACGGAATTGTCAACCTGAGCCCGCAGCACCTCTGCCATGAATATCCTGAAAGGCCGCATGGCCCGCTTCCAGCCTTACGAGGACACCCTGAAGCGCCTCGTCAGTGGGGACTTCAGCGACCTTTCGCCCGAGGAGCGGGAAAAGAAGACCGAGCAGATCATTCAGGCTTCCGCCGTGGCCGCCATGGCCATGGCTGCGGTGCCGCTGCCGCTGCTGGAAATGCCCGTGCTGGCCGCCATGGTGCGGGCCATCGGCAAGGTGCACGGCTCGCAAGCGGAGGGAAAGAAGGTGATGCTGGAGATCGCCGCCGCGGTGGGCGGCGGGCTGGTGCTGCGCCAGGCCATGCGCTTCATACCCTTCGTGGGCGGCATGGCAAACGTCTCCCGCATCTACGGCACCACCTGGGCCCTGGGCCGCACGGCCCAGTTTTATTTTTCCGGCAAGCGGGCACCATCCGCCGAGGACCTGCGCAAGGTGTTTCAGGAAACCGTGGAGGCAAAAGTCAGCGAGCAGGAAGCGCGCATGGCCTCCGGCAAGCTGGCGGCAAAACTCCAGACCCTGGAGGAATTGCGCAAGAAAAAGCTGATCAGCGAGGAGGAATATCTGGAAAAGCGCAGCGCCCTGCTGGCCACGCTCTAG
>CBDUSX010000205.1:0-5707 GCA_965369935.1 uncultured bacterium | reverse complement strand
CGGCAGAAATGCCTGGCAGCGCCGGGCGCAATCCGCCAAGAGAGAAAGAGGGCAAAGCTCGCGTTCAAAGCCAGTCTAGCGCTTGGCCGGCTCGTTCGCAACGGACGTGTCGGCGGCCAGGGAGGCGCGTATGCGCTCGGGTTCCACGGCGATCCGCACGCCGGCGCGCTCCTTTTGCAACTGCATGGGAGCGCGCGAGTCAAGCTGCTCCCACCCGCGGTTGAGCGCCTCTGTCATTTCCTCCAGCGCCAGATTGCACAGGCGCATGGGGACGGCCACCTCCCGCCCGAGAGCAAGCGCGAGGGACACGTCCTTGTGGGCCAGGCGCAGGGAAAAGGCCGGTGGCTCGTAGACGCCGGGCAGGAACTGATCCACCAGTCTGTCGAAGGTGCGCGCGCGCCCCAGGGCCCCCTGCCGCACCGCGTCGAACAGCACCAGGGGGTCCACACCGGCCTTGACTCCCATGGTGAAGGTCTCGGCCAGCGCCACGTTGATGGCATAGCCCGAGCAGTTGTGCACCAGCTTGGCCACGGTGGCCTGGCCGGCCGGCCCCACGTAGCGCACCTGGTCACCGATGGCCTCGAGCACGGAGCGGTACCGTTCCAGCACGGATTCATCCCCGCCGATCCACAGCGCCAGCTTGCGGGTGGCGGCGCCGCGCGGCCCGCCGCTGACCGGCGCGTCGAACATGTGCACGCCCTTTTCGGCGCAGGCGGCGTGGATCTTTTGCACGACGGCGCGCGAATTGGTGGACAGGTCGAAATACGCCGTGTCCGGGCGTATCCCGGCGAGTATCCCTTCCGCCCCCAGGGCCGTGGCCTCCACCTCCACAGGGCCGGGAAGGGAGGTGAACAAGACCTCCGAGGCGGCGGCGACCTCCCGGGCCGAATCCGCCCAGAGGGCCCCGGCGGCGACGTGCGGCTCCGCAGCCTCGCGGCGGATGTCGTACACGATCAGGCTGTGGTCCGCCTTTTGAAGATTCGCCGCCATGCTGGCGCCCATGGTGCCCAACCCAATGAATCCGACCTTCATGTGCATCTCCGTGTGAATGGGAATCCGCGCGAATCAGTCCGCAATGTCCTCATATACATCCACCGCAACCTGCGCCGCGGTCATGGCGGCGGGCCAGCCCGCGTAATAGGCCATGTGGGTGACGATCTCCGCGATTTCCTCCTTCGTCACGCCGTTGTCCAGGGCCCGCTTGACGTGGGTCTTGAGCTGCATGGGACGGAAGGAGGCCACCAGGGCCGCGACGGTGATCAGGCTGCGGTCGCGCTTCGACAGGCCCGGCCGCTCCCAGAGATCGCCGTAAATGATGTCGTTGGTGTCATCCACAAGCGCCGGAAAATACGGCTGAATCCGGTTCCGTTGCGCCGAGGGGGGTGCTTTGGCCATAGGGTTCTCCCTGAGTCGATGGGTGAATAGAGGTTGGCTGCTTCAATTTCGGTACAGCACCTGTAGCAGAAACGCCGAATCCGGGACAAGCCCGGCCGCCTCCCGCGTCTGCATTCATGACGGGCGGAACAGGCTCCTTCCGGAGCCTTCCCCGGAACGGAGTCCTGCCTGGCGGGGTACTACCTGAAAAATGGGACAACTGGGCCGAGGGCCGCCTCAGAGAGGCTGGCTCGGGGGCGCCAGGTCGGGCTCGCCGCAGTGCTTTTGCACTTCGGCGCGGGCCGCGGCGCGCAGTTGGATGGCCGCGGCCCAGTCGGAGCCGGAGGGCTCGATGGCTTGGCCCACGTGCACGTGCACCGTGCCGCGGCGCGGAAACCACCCGTCCCCCCGCAGCACCGAGCGCGCCCCGCGCATCGCCACCGGCAGCACGGGGATACCCGCCTCGGCGGCCGCAACGAACGCGCCCATGTGAAAAGGGCGCAGGCCGGGCATGCGGTCGAAGCCGCCTTCCGGAAAGAAGACCATGGAGCGGCCCTCGCGGGCGACGTCCGTGAGCCGCCGGGCGTCGGCGACGCCACGCTGCATGTCGAACCGCTCGACGAACTCCACTCCCAGCCGCCGCAGGAATACGCGGGTTACGAAATTCCCCTCCAGCTCCTGCTTGGCGACGTAGCAGAACGTGCCGGGCAGCGCCGCGGAGAGGATCACGCCGTCCAGGTAGCTGGCATGGTTGGTCACCACCATCACAGGCGCGCCGCGGGGCATGTCCTCCGCGCCCCGCACGACGACCCGGATGCGGCACAGCCCCAGCAGCGCCTTGCATCCCAGCCGCGCCACCGCCCAGGCCCAGGCGCGCCGTGGCATGAGCACAACCGCGCCCCACACCGTGGGCGCCACCAGGGCGAATATCGAAATTGCATAGGCTGCATACAGCATCCTCGCCCCGGCGCGCCGGTAGCGCCGCAACCACGGGCCCACGCCGGCCCAGGCAAACCGCAGGATTTGCAGCCAGAGGGCCCGTGGGCGCGCCCGAATGGCGCCCTGCTCGTAAATTTCCCGGCTGGCCGCGCGGCGGAGCTTCCCGCTGGAGGTCTTGAGCACGGTCTGGGGCGGGGCGAGCACTATGTCGTCCGGCGCATAGCCGATCAGATCCACCGACACCGCGGCGATCCGGCTGCGGAGTTCCTCCAGTTCAGCGGAGCCGGTCTCCCGCGTTTCCACCATCAGCACCAGCCGCTCGGTTCCGGAGGCGGCGTCGGAGGAGCCGAAGGCGGCCACACACCCCTTGCGCACGCCCGGTATTTCGCCCACCGCCGCTTCCAGTTCGTGGGGGTAGATGTTCCGTCCGGCCTTGATGATGAGGTCCTTGGCGCGTCCGGTGAGGTAGACGTCCCCGCCGGCCATGTAGGCCAGGTCGCCGGAATTGAGCCATTCCCCTTGAAACAGCTTCCGGGTTTCCTCCGCATTGCGGTAATAGCCGCTGGTGGCCGAAGGCCCCTTGAACTGCAGGCGCCCTTCCTCCCGCTCGCCCAGCTCGTGCCCCGTCTCGTCGACGACGCGGATCTCGTGGCCGCTGAGCGGCTGGCCGCAGGCCACGATGCGCATCGCGCCCTCGTCGTCGTTTTCCGCCTCGACGGCGCGGCCGGTGCGGCGGAAGACGTCCCGGTTGATCCGGTCCACCAGGGGGCCCCGGCCGAAGGGCGGAAAGGCCAGCCCGACGGTGCATTCGGCCAGACCGTACACCGGCTTGACCGCCTCCGAGCGAAATCCGAACCGGCCGAACCGCTCTGAAAACCGCTCGATGGTGTCGGGGCTCACCGGCTCCGCGCCGTTGCCGGTCACGCGCCACGAGCTCAGGTCCAGCCCTTCGATGGCGCTGTCCTCAATCCTGCGCAGGCAAAGCTCATAGGCGAAGTTGGCCCCGGCGGAAATAGTGCCCCGGTAGCGGCTGACGGTCCACAGCCAGCGCTCCGGGCGGGCAAGAAAGGCCAGGGGCGACATGAGCACCAGGGGCATGGCGTAGTATAGGCTGCCCAGCCAGCAGCTGATCAGCCCCATGTCGTGGTACAGGGGCAGCCAGCTCACGCAGACGTCGGTGGAATCGACGCGCAGGGATTCGCCCATGGCCCTGATGTTGGCCAACAGGTTGGTGTGGGTCAGCACCACGCCCTTGGGCATGCCCGTGCTGCCGGAGGTGTATTGCAGGAAGGCGATGTCCTCCGCCTTGAGCGGCGGGCCGCCATCCTCGTGCGTGGCGGAGCCGGCGGCGGCCCTCACCTCTTCCGGAGTGACCAGATGGCGCAGGCTGTCCACCTGGGTGCGAAGCAGGCGCCCCAGCAGCCTGGCTTCCGGCACGGTGATCAGGATGGCCACCTGGGCGTTGGCGAAGATGGCCGCGTGGCGGCGCATGTGATCTTCCACCTGGGAAAGCCGGGCCGGCGGATAGACCGGCACCGGTATGCCGCCCGCCAGCAACACCCCGAAAAAGCTGAACAGGTAATCGGCGCCGGTAGGGAGCATGATGGCCACGGTCTGGCCGTGCGCCAGATCGAGCGCTCTCAGCCCCGCGGCGATCCCGCCGGCGCCGCTCAGCAACTCCGCATAGGTGATCGTCTCTACTTCTTCCTGCTCGCCCAACAGATAGATATGGGTGCGCTCCCCGTTGTGGCTGGCGTGCCACTCCAGCATCTCGGTCAGGGTGGCCGCATGGTCGGGCAGGCCCTGGGCTTCATGGGGCAGGGCGGCGCGGATTTCCGCGGTGTCGGCCCGCGGGCGCGGGGCGCCGCTGGCCCCCTCGATGGCCCGCAGCAACTCGCGCGGCGTCTCCATGGTGGCCAGCACCTGATCCGGCAGGCTGACTTCGAACCGCCGCTCGATCCGGTACAGCAACTCCATCCGCCCCAGGCTGTCCAGACCCAGATCGCGCTCCAGGGATGAGTCCAGGGTCAGTTGCGCCGGCTGCTGCTTGTGGGGGTGGGTTTCCAGGTCGAAGCGCCTGATCAGATCGAGCAGGGATTCGGATTCCGCCCGCGGATTGTTCATGGGCGCCCTCCGGCGATCCGCTTCGCGCCCGCCCGTTCCTTGCCTTCGGATGCTGCCATGGCTTTCCCCTCCGAATCGCCATAA
Organism: uncultured bacterium; assembly: GCA_965369935.1. Taxonomy (GTDB): domain Bacteria; phylum SAR324; class SAR324; order SAR324; family JACQKK01; genus JAPUIH01. The sequence goes on along the minus strand of CBDUSX010000205.1, from coordinate 1,186 downwards.
AGAAGCGCCATGAAACCCTGTGTGGAGACTCGCTCCATTCTAACCGAAGCGGGCGGGGATTTCAGCAGGGAGTTTTTCGGCAGGCAATGCCGCCGCCGCGGATTGCGGGGAATTGGCCGGGGGGAGGGGGCCGAAGTTCGTGAAAGCGGCGGACATGGCGGACTCTTTGGCTCTGCCGACGACAGCACAGTCCGGCAATCGGGCGCATTGAATATCAGGCGGCCCTGGCCGCCTTCAAATCCAAACTCCAGGCCCCAGCCCCCCGCAAGAGCACGTAGACGCTCATGGCTATCACGGCCAAGGGAATGACCGGCTCATTCGGCTGAAGGGGAAACAGGGAAGGATCGTCTACGGCAAGATGAACGTAGGTCGCCACCAGCATGAGGCCCATGGCAGCCACAGCCGCCGGGCGGGCGAAGATTCCGAGGGCCAGAACAACCCCAAGAGCCAGCTCAACGTACGGCACCGTCCATAGGGTAAGCAGGTAAAACGGGAGCTTCGCCGCCAGAAGCTGGCCGGAAAAAGCCTCCGCCAAACTCGGCACCAGGAGCTTCATGGGGCCGGTCATCAGGAAAACGAGGGCCAGCAGCAAGCGGATGGTTGCGGCCAGCTTGTTGTCGCTCGTTCTGCGAAGTGTTGCCAGGTTCATGGTTTTGCATACCTCCTTGTTGCTTATGCGCGGCTTCTATCGCTCCGGATTCGCCGGTCCACGCCGCGGTCCGGACGGCGCGGAGCCGTGCCCTTTTCCGTGCCCGGAAGTGGGGCGGATCAATGCTGGTGACGGATGCCGTTTTTCACCAGGATCAGGTTCACCGGAAAGGCGGCGGCGAAGCCGGCGATCAGGGCCGCCAGCATCCCCAGCCAGAAGATGCCCTCCCCCAGTCCTGCCGCCATCACTCCCGGAATATAGACTTCGGCCAGCACTTCGGCGGTTTCCATCACGGCGATGCTGAGCCCTTCGGCGATGAGGACTATCCGCAAAGCCGTGCCGGCCGACATCCCGGCCCGAAGGAGGGGCCACATTCCGAGGGCCAGCCCAAACACGGCTCCCAACGTTACCGCCAGCACGATCGAGGAGACGGTGCCCATCCCGATTGAGCGGGCAATGATCATCCCCACCACTTCGCCCAAACCGCAGCCGAGCAGGCAATGCCACGTGGCCTGAAAGGCGAGCGTGAAGTATGCC
>CBDUSX010000204.1:0-5716 GCA_965369935.1 uncultured bacterium | reverse complement strand
TTCCCCCACATATCATTTCGCTTTTCTCGAAAAGTAAGTTCCAGCGACCCCAAGCCACGGAAACCGATGGCCCTCTATCCCCTGCTGAGACCCCTGCTGTTCGCCCTGGAGGCGGAGACCGCCCATCGGCTGGTCTTGCACACGATGGCGGGAGCCGCCCACCTGCCCGGCTTTTGCCCGCTGGTCAGATGCCTGTACGGCTATCAGCATCCGGCGCTGCGCATCAATCTCTGGGAGCGGGAGTTCGCCAATCCCGTGGGGCTGGCCGCCGGCTTCGACAAGGACGGATTGCTGGCCGAGCCACTGCTGGCCCTGGGCTTCGGCTTCGTGGAGGCGGGCACGGTCACGCCACGGGGCCAGGCGGGCAATCCGCGCCCCCGGCTGTTCCGCCTGCGGGAGGACGGGGCGCTCATCAACCGGATGGGCTTCAACAACCTGGGGGCCCTGCACATGGCCGGGCGGCTGGGCCGCAGGCGGAGCAAAGCGCCGGTGGGCATCAACCTGGGCAAGAACTTCGATACGCCCCTGGACGAGGCCGTCACGGATTACCTGACCTGCATGCACGCGGTCTACGCCGTCGCGGACTACATCGCCGTCAATCTCAGCTCGCCCAACACCCCCGGGCTGCGCGCCCTGCAGGAAAAGCCCGCCCTGAAGGAACTGGCGGGCATGCTCAGCCGCGAGCGGGACAAGCTGCACGAGGCCACCGGGCGCCGGCCGCCGCTCCTGATCAAAATCGCGCCGGACCTGAGCGAGGGGGAACTGGCCGACGTGGTGGAGGTGGCGCTGGATGCGGGCATTGACGGGCTGATCGCCACCAACACCACCACCAGACGCGAGGCGCTCAGCGCCAGGCACCGCAACGAGGAGGGCGGCCTGAGCGGAAGCCCCCTGCGTGCCGAGGCCCTGCGCACCGTGGCGGCCCTGCATCGGCTGAGCGGCGGCAAGCTGACCCTGATCGGGGTGGGGGGCGTGGCCTCCGCCGCCGACGCCTATGCGCTCATTCAGGCCGGGGCCTCCCTGGTGCAGCTATACAGCGCCCTGGTGTACAAGGGCCCGGGACTGGTGCGCGGCATCAAGCGCGGGCTGGTCAAGCTGCTGGAGCGCGACGGATTCTCCACCATCGCCGAAGCGGTGGGCAGCGCTTCCGCCGGGGCAAATTCTTCCAGCAAGCAACGGCGCAATTGACAGGGAACATGACCCCGCCCGCGTTCCTCGCCACAAAAGAAATAGCCGCGACAAGAAAATCCTGTCTGATCGCCGCCGTGCTGTTGGCCGCCGCCGGCTTTGCGGGCGTCCCGCCGTTTGCCCCGGCCCTGCTTGCGCCGCGGGAAGCATGGGCGGGCGGAGCGGCCTTGCGCAAATTGCTGCCGGACGTGCGCCTGCAGCGCCCCGTGCATCTGGCGGAAGTTCCGGACGGCTCCGGGCGGCTGGTGGTGGTGGAACAGGCGGGCCGGGTCAGGAGCTTCCGCCCCGCGGCCCGCAAGCCCGAGGGCGTGCTGCTGGACCTGCGCCGCCGGGTGAGCACCGGCGGGTGGGAGGAAGGGCTGCTGTCCATTGCCTTTCATCCGGAGTTCCGGCGCAACCGCCGCTACTTCGTCTACTATTCGGCGGCCTCGCCGCGCCGCTCGGTGATTTCCCGCTTCACGGCGGAGCAGACGCGCTTGCGCACCGTGCCCGGCAGCGAGCGGGTGATCCTGGAAATCCGCCAGCCTTATGCCAACCACAACGGGGGCCAACTGGCCTTCGGCCCGGACGGCTATCTTTACATCGGCCTCGGGGACGGCGGCTCCGGGGGCGATCCGCGGGGAAACGGCCAGAACCGCAAGACCCTGCTGGGGGCCATCCTGCGCATTGACGTGAATCGCGCCGCGGGCGGGCGGGCCTACGCCATTCCGCCCGGCAACCCTTTTGCGGGCGCGCGCGATGGCAGCCGCCCGGAAATCTGGGCCTATGGCCTGCGCAACCCATGGCGTTTCAGCTTCGACCGCGCGGACGGGCGCCTCTACGCCGGGGACGTGGGCCAGAACGCCGTCGAGGAAATTGACCTGATCCGCAAGGGCGGCAACTACGGCTGGAACGTGATGGAAGGCACCCGCTGCTACCAGCCCCCCAACGGCTGCAACAGACGCGGGCTCGAACGGCCGGTCAGTGAGTACGGCCACGGCCACGGCCAATCCGTCACCGGCGGCTTCGTTTACCGAGGCCACGCCCTCCCCTCCCTGCAAGGCAGGTACGTGTTCGGGGATTTTTCCAGCGGCAGCATCTGGAGCATCCCCGCCGGGCCGGGGGGACTGAGGAAACCGCGGCCCCTGCTGAAAACCGGCCTTGCCATCTCCTCCTTCGGCCAGGACGGCGCCGGCGAGTTGTACGTGCTCGACCTGGAAGGAGCGGTGTTCAAGCTCGTTTCCGCCCGATAGACCGGTACTCTCACCAAATGGGCGGGGGAGGGCGCCACGGTGCGCGGCCCGCGGAGGAAAATCGGCGTGTGGGTAAGAGGCAAGAACCTCGTTGTCAGGGTGCCGGAACGCCCGGGCCTTGGCGGGACCTTCCGATTCCGCTTCTGAAGTTTACTCATCCAACCCGGGGGGCTTCGGCCGTTTTTTTTTGGAGGGAAGCTATGGAACAGCAGGCTGAGAACTTTGATATTGAGGGAGCCAGGGATGCCCCTGGCTCCCCATCCGGTTGATTTAGCGCACATGCACTCTTCAAATCGATGCTAAGTTCCGTAGTAAAAAAACGCTCCAGCAGCAATTATCACTGCTACGGTAACAACCACGGTCCATATTAGGGGCTTCATAATACACCTCCGGAATGGATGGCAAAGCACCACCTTCCCGCAAACCGCGCAAATGGCAGCCGCGCCTGGCACGGTTCCGGGTGGCCAATGGCCCGCGAAAGTGAAATTGAATCAAGAGGAAGGCAAACTCACGAAATCATCCACGATCGCGAGTCCAGGCAACGCCCGTGTTTCTTGACGTAGCCTGCTAATAGATTACCACCCCGGCAAAACAAATATCCAAGAAAAATACAAGACACGAGGGCGCAAGAGCCTAACGGGTATCGTTGATTTTCCGGGGAGCGCGCCCCTTTTCTGCCGGGAGGGCGAGGATCATTGTGGCCCCGGCTGCAGGGTACGGCCCATGCGCTTGCGGGGGCGGGCCTGCTCGGGCATAACGGCATGACGGCATGGCGGCGGGGTGCTTAACGGCGGCCTGCCGGGGCGGTAGCGGCGGCATAATAACTGCGGGGCGATTATGCAGGAATGGATCGAATTCGCGCGGGAACTGGCCCACGAGAGCGGCAGGCTGGTGCAGGGGTATTTCGGCACCAACCTGGACGTGCGGCGCAAGGCCGACGCCTCCCCGGTCACCATCGCCGACCAGGAGGCCGAGGCGCTGATGCGCGGCATGATAGAGGCCCGCTACCCGGATCATCGGGTGCTGGGAGAAGAGGGCGGCGCCAGCGGCCCGGACGGCGCCCGCTTGCAATGGATGCTGGATCCCATTGACGGCACCAGGTCCTTCATCCACGGCGTGCCCCTGTTTTCCACCTTGATCGCGCTGCTGGAAGAAGGCCGCCCCATCCTGGGCGTCATCAACCTGCCCGCGCTGGGGGAGTTGCTGCTGGGCGCCGACGGGCAGCCCACCACCCTCAACGGCGCGCCGGTCAGCGTCAGCCGCACCGGCGAACTGTCCCGGGCCACGATCACCTACACTTCCACCAGCGAGTTGTGGAGCCAGGGCCATGGAGACGCCTTCCAACGGCTGCAGGAAGCCGCGGAAACCGTGCGTGGCTGGGGCGATGCCTATGGGCATTTCCTCGTGGCCACGGGCCGCGTGGACATCATGCTGGATCCCATTTTGAGCCCGTGGGACGTGGCGGCGCTGAAACCCTGCGTGGAGGGGGCGGGGGGACGGCTCACCGAGTTCACGGGCGAGGCGCGGGACATCGGGGAAAGCGCGCTGTCCACCAACGGCCATCTGCACGGCGAGGTGCTGGCCATCATCAACGGCGCATAGGAACGCGCAATGCGGCGGGCCTGCCCTTGGAGAAACCGGGCCGGACGAATTTCAGGAATAACGGAATAAACCAGGAGGTTTTTTTCGCCGGAAAACTACTCCGGGGTGGATGCTGTGCCGCCGTTGGCGGGCCTGAGTCCAAAACTGAGCACGTTGCCATTGACCCGGAGCAATTCCGCCAGGTTGACGGATTTCAGGAAGCCGATCAGGCGCTCGTTAAACTCGTGCATGGGGGCGACGATGTTGCACGAGTCCAACATGCCGCATTTGCACTCCCTTTCACCGCGGGAGCATTCGGTCCAGGCCAGTTGACCCTCGATCATCTCGATAAACCGGGCCAGGCTGATGTTTTCCAGATTCTCCAGCAGCCGGTAGCCGCCGTGCGCCCCCTGCTCGGACTTGACAATGCCGTTGGTGTTGAGAATGCGCAGCACATGGGCCAGGGGATCGAAAGGGGTTTTGTACGCTTCGCAAATTTCCCTGACCGAAGTCAGGCGTCCTCTGGGCTTTCCGCTCATGTGCTTCAGCGCGACCAGCCCGTATTCGACTTTGCGATTTACTTTCAGCACTGGATTTCCCTGGATGCGCCGGTGGCGACTGCCGGGAGGCGCCTTTGTTGAAGGGAGCGCCTGCTGTCCTGTGGGTGACAGGATAGCAGCAAGAGCCGCTTACAGCAACAAATAACCCTGGAAGTCATTGAAATCAGGAACTTCCGCTGGATTCCTATTCGGGCAGATTGTCTTTATACTCCAGCATTCTTACTTTAACGGTAAAAATTTCCAAACAGCCAACATGAATTTAGGAAGAACTCGGCCGATTGCCCGCGTGGCCCGGGCCGTAGGCGCCCTGCTCTGGGTGGCTTTGCTGACGGCGCTGCTGCCGCAGCCGCTGCCGGCGCTGGAATTGTGCAGCCGTGAGTCCAGGGATTTGATGGGCGAGGCGGGCATCCATGCGGACAAGATCGCCACCCTGTGCAAACTCGCCGAGCGGTCCACCGCCAGGCTGGCCATTTCCCTGCGGCGCCGGGAGAACGAGTTGGGCTATTGCCTGGTAACGCTGGCCCTGCACAACAATACGACCCAGTATTTGAACCGGCTGGCCCTGATTTCCGCCAACGGCCGCTTCGACATATTCAGGTTCCACAACATTCCGCCCGGCACCACCGGTTACGCCTCCGCACGGAGCCGCATCCTGCTCGCCTGCGACGAACTGCGCGAGATAGGCCTTGCGTTCCGCTGGCCTGCCGCCTTCCGTATCGGCGACCGTGCGCCGGAAGGGCGGGGGCTCAACCGCTACAAGCCGGTGCTGCTGGACAAGGTGATGCGCTGGAGCAATTAGCATTGGGAGGACCCATGAGGTTGAAGACCTGCGAAATCAGGGAGTGCGGCGCGAAGGTGCTGGTGCTGTCCATCAGCGGGCAGCCCTTTGCCGTGAATCCCAAGGAGGTTAATTTGCTGGTGGCGGAGCCGGAAGGCGCCTACCGCATGGTGAGTGGCTTTCAACCCCACTACTATACCTGCGTCAACATCGGTGACCGCCTGTCCCGCCAGGGTTCGACGGGCGCATGAGCCACGGCTTCCCCGCGCTTTCGCAAAGACTGGCCCGGCGAAGGACTTCCCATGCGGGCCAGGTGGCAATGCGCTATGGCGCGGGTTGCTGTAGGGTGGGTGGGCCTCGGGCCATTGGCGGTGGCG
>CBDUSX010000203.1:0-5731 GCA_965369935.1 uncultured bacterium | reverse complement strand
GCCGCCCGCGGTTCCGGTTCTCCCGGCCCTGTGATACGCCTTGCGGTATGAGGAGAGCGGCAGGCAGCCGGTGCATGCGGGCCGTGCCTGAACCCGGTCTGAGCCCCGCGGCTTCTAATTCCTGGCTTCTATGAGGCCCGCTTCTCCGCCGCGCAAGGCTCCCGCCGCGCTTCCACGGCCACCTGATGGAGATCCCTTGAAACGCAACCGCGCCTGGCACATCCCGGCCTTCGAGCGGGCCCTGGCCCTGGTGAGGCACCTGGCCCTGGTGCGCGGGGCCTGGACGATTCCGGGGCTGGCCGTGGCCGCCGGGCTGTTGGCCGGCGCGGCCATTCCCAGCGGCGCCCTGCCCGTGGGTTGGGTGGTGGTCTACGTGCCCCTGTTCCTGGCCCTGGACCTGCTGCTGCGGCGGGAGGCCGCCGGCCTGCGCTCGCTACGGCTGTGGGGCAAGGCCCTTGCCTGCTGCCTGGTGCTGGGCATCCTGCAGGCGGCTCTCAACGGTGCCTGGGTGGTCAACACGGTGCACGTGTTCGGCGCCCTGTCCCTGCCCATGGCTCACGCAGTGAGCCTGTTCGGCTACGGCTCTTTGTTTGGGGTGGAGGCGTTCTTCTTCCTGGCGCTGCCCTTCCTGCTGGGCTGGCGTTGGCCGCGCTGGGGATTCTTTTTCGTGATCTGCTGGGTGGTGGTGCTGCAATCCTACACCCCGCGCTTCTTCGCCTGGACTTACGGGGCGCTCCTGCACTCGATGGAGTCCCTGCTGCAAATCAGCGACGTGTTCGGCCTGGAGGGGTTGAACGTGCTGGTGATCTCCCTGCACCTTTTGTTGTTCGGCTGGATTCGCGCGGCCTACGCGCCGGAAGCATTGGGAAGGCGCGAGCTGGTCTGCGCCTCCGCGGGCGTGGCGCTGGTTTTCGCCGGGGCTTTCGGCTACGGCGTGTGGCGGATCGGCGAGGTGGAGCAGGCCACCGCGGCGGGCCGGCCGGTGAACGTGGTGGGGGTGCAGCCCAGCTTCACCCTGCGCCGCCTGGCCTCCAACCCCGCGCTTACCCACTCCGACCGGGAGAGCAGCCTGGGCGCCCTGGTTGCGGATACGGAGCGGGGTCTGGCCCGGCTGGCCGCCAAGGCGCCGCCGGGGGATGCGCCCACGTTGGTGGTGTGGCCCGAGTCGGTTTATCCCGTGCCCTACTTCGGGGCCCCCCGTGCCCGGCAGGCGGTGGAGGACTGGGTGCGCAGCCGCGGCGTGCATCTGCTGATGACCAGCCTCACCTCCACCCGGGAGCGCGGGGGCCGTCATGGGGTGGCCGGCTCGGCCCTGTATATTGCTCCCGCCGGCGGGCCGCCGGAGGTGTACGAAAAGATCACCCTCATTCCCTTCGGGGAGACCATCCCCCTCAGCGGTGTGTTCCCGCCCCTGCGCAACGCCCTCAAGGCGTGGATTCCGCGCATTGCCGAGTTCGACGCCGGGGAGGCGTTTACCGTGTTCAACGTCTCGCCCGCCTTGCGCGTGGCTCCCCTGATCTGCTTCGACGCGATCGGCAACAGGGTCTCGCGGGGCATGGTTCGCAACGGCGCCAACCTGGGCGTGGTGATGGCCAATCTGGCCTGGTTCGGGCGCACCAACGTGTCGGAAATGTTCGAGTATTTCGTGCGCTACCGCGCCATCGAGGCCCGCGTGCCCTTCCTGCTGGTCTCCCAGAACGGGCGCAGCGTGCTCTTCGACGCGGCGGGCCGGCGAGGCTCCAGGCGCCTGGGGCAGTACGAGGTGGACGCCCTCAGCCTGCGGATCAAGGTGCCGGACATCCCCTCCTTCTTCGTGCGCAACGAGAGCTGGGTGCATGGCGCCTACGCCTTGCTGCTGGCCGGTCTGCTGGCCTTCGGGCTGATCCGCCGGCGGCGCAAAGACTAGCCGACCCCGCCCCCAACCGCCGCGCGCATCCAGGGCATATTGCCCGCATTGCCCGCCTGGGCACGCACTGATATCCTGGGCACGAAACCGGGGGAGCGCGCTTGCGCCATCCCTCCCGCTTACCGCCCTCAAGTCACGGGGAGCACCATGACGACTCACCATGACGACATCACCATGAAAATGCTGTTGCGCATCACCGTCAATGGCATTCCACGCCAGGAGGCCGTGGCCGGCAACCTGCTGCTGATCGAATTTCTGCGCGACGGCCTGGGCCTGACCGGCACCAAGATGGGCTGCGACGGCGGGGACTGTGGCGCCTGCACCGTGCTGGTGGACGGGCGGCCGGTGCTCTCCTGCCTCACCCTGGCCGCCACCCTGGAGGATGCCCAGGTGATGACCATCGAGGGGCTTGCCGCCGCCGGCGAGCTGGACGCCATTCAGGAGGGCTTTCACCTGCGGCTGGGTTCCCAGTGCGGATTCTGCACGCCGGGCATGATCATGGCCGCCCGCGCCCTGCTCAACGCCAATCCGGAGCCCACCATCGAGGAGATCAAGGCCGGGCTGTCCAACAACCTGTGCCGCTGCACCGGCTACAACACCATCGTGGAGTCCGTGCAATTCGCAATCGAAAAAATGAAGCAGGCCGGGGAAGCAGGAGATTGAGCGCGGGTGCTTCAATCTGCCTCACCCCCCGGATGGAGCCACAGACTAAGTGCCCACCAGCGCTCCTCCTCTCCACTTGGTGGAGAGAGCCTGTCCTGAGCGAAGCCGAAGGAGGGCAGGGGGGTGAGGCAAAACATAAGACGGCGCCTCTTTAGTGGAGAAGGCCATACAGCAATTGCCGGGTTTTTTGTGGTAACGATTCCAAATCGGATTTATATGCACTCGCACGGTTCCAGGGAGGAGGATTCCGCCGGAAGACCTTTCGGGTGAGGAAGCTTGACACGGGGCGGGCGGCCGCCCCCATGGGGAGATTGACGAATGACCGATGTAAACGAAACGGCTCAGGGTTGCCTTGCCGGAGTCCGCATACTGGACCTGACGCAATTCGAGGCGGGCCCCTCCTGCACCGAGGCCCTGGCATGGCTGGGCGCGGAGGTTGTGAAGGTGGAGAATCCGAAGGGCGGCGATCCCGGGCGCATGTCGTTCGGCGGCGTCCCGGACAGGGAATCACCGTACTTCCTCATGTTCAACGCCAACAAGAAGTCCATCACCGTCAACCTGAAGTCTGCCCGCGGTCTGGAGATCGTCAAGGAAATGGTGCGCCGGGCCGACGTGTTCGTGGAGAATTTCGCGCCCGGCGCCATTGAACGCCTGGGCCTGGGCTACGATACCGTGCGTGAGCTGAACCCGGCCATTATCTACGCGCAGGTGAAGGGCTTCGGCGTGGGAGGCCCGTATCAGGCCAACCTGGCCTTCGACATGATCGCCCAGGCCTGCGGCGGCGTGATGAGCATCACCGGCGAATCGGACGGGCCGCCGGTCAAGCCGGGGGCGACCATAGGCGACACAGGCACCGGCATGCTGCTGGCGATCAGCATTCTGGCCGCCCTATACAGGCGCAAGGACACCGGCCAGGGCGAGCGGCTGGACGTGGCGATGCAGGATGCCATGCTGCATTACATCCGGGTCGCGTTTTCCGTTTCCACCAGGAGCGGCCAGGCGGCGCCGCGCGCCGGGGCCAAGGTGCTCTCCGGCGGAAATGCTCCCAGCGGCATCTACCCCTGCGCCCCGGGAGGGGCGAACGACTACATATACGTTTATACCAGCCGCGCGAACCTGGCCCACTGGCACCGCCTGCTGCAGATGATCGGACGCGAGGAGTTGATCGGCGATGAGCGCTTCGAGTCCTTGCAGGCGCGCTTCGAGCACGAGGCGGAAGTGGACGAGATGATCGCCGCATGGACGAAACAGCGCGACAAATACGAGGCCATGCGCCTGCTGGGCGACGCCGGCATTCCCGCCGGCGCGGTTCGGGACACCAGGGAGTTGCTGGACGATCCCGATTTCGAGCGGCGCGGGATCATGCAGATGATGGAACACCCGAGCAATGGCGCGGTCAAGATTCCCGCCTGGCCCGTGCGCCACAACGGCGCCACACCGCCGGTTTCCCCGGCGCCCCTGCTTGGCCAGCACAATTCGGAGGTGCTTCAAAGCTGGCTGGGGATGAACGCGGAAGAAGTGGACGCCCTGCATGGGAAAGAGGTGATCTAGCCCCCGCGGCCCGTGCGCCGTGCTCAGGCCGCGGCGCCGGCTGGCCGCAAACACCCACATTGGCAAGCGAGGAGGAATGGTCATGGCGGAATTGACAGGCTCGGAAATACTTGCGCGCTGCCTGAAAAACGAGGGCACGGACGTCCTGTTCTTCCTGATGGGCGGGCCGATGCTGCTGGCCGAGGCCTCGTGCATCAAGGAAGGAATCCGCCCCATTGACGTGAGGCATGAGCAGGCCGCCGCGTTCATGGGGCAGGCCTATTCCCGGCTGCTCCAGAGGCCGTCCGTGTGCATGGCGGCCAGCGGCCCGGGGGTGATCAACCTGACCACCGGCATCGCCAACGCGTTGATTGACTGCGTGCCGGTCGTGGCCATTGGCGGCTCGAGCGCGATCAGCCAGTTCGGCCGCCAGACCTTTCAGGAGATAGACCAGCTTGCGATCATGAAAGGCTGCACCAAGTGGGCCGACCGCGTCTACAATCTGAAGAGGATTCCCGAGCAGGTGAACACGGCTTTCCAAAAAGCCATGAGCGGCAAGCCGGGGCCGGTGTATCTCGATTTCCCCGGCGACCTGCTCTACGAGAAAATCGCGGAAGACGAGGTCGAGTGGAGCCTGAGCGGACGGCCCCTGCTGGGCGCGCGGCCGATGGGCGAGCAGGCGCGCATAGACGAGTTGATTGAAGCTCTCGGCCGGGCCGAGCGGCCCATCATCGTCTCCGGCAGCGGCGTGCTGTGGTCGCAGGCATGGGAGGAGTTGCAGGCGTTTGTGGAAAAGGCGGGCATTCCCTTCTACACCACGCCCCAGGGCCGCGGGGTGCTGCCGGACGACCATCCCCTGTCCCACCTCACCGTGCGCTCCTCCGCCTTCCGCGATGCGGACCTGATTCTCGTCGTGGGCACGCGCATGAATTACATCATCGGCCACGCCGCCCCGCCGCGCTTCAGCGCCGATGCCACCATTGCCCGCATAGACATTGACCCCGAGGAGATCGCCTCCTCCCCGCGCAAGGTGGATATCGGGATCGTCGGGGACTGCAAGACGGTGTTGCAGCAAATCCTGGAAGGAATGGGCGGACGGGTCAAGCCGGAGCGGTTCAAGGCCTGGCGCGACAAGCTGGCCGGAGACGACGCGGCCAAGCGCGAGGCCGCCGCCGCCGCGCCACCCCTGGACGGCGAGCCGGTGCACCCCTTGCGGCTGTGCCAGGAGGTGAAGGACTTCATGCAGCGCGACGCGATCCTGGTGGTGGACGGGCAGGAAATTTTGAACTTCGGCCGGCAATCCATGCCGACTTTCGCCCCCGGCCACCGCCTCAATTCCGGGCCCTTCGGCACGATGGGCGTCGGCCTGCCCTTCGGGCTGGGGGCCAAAGTCGCCAAGCCGGACAAGCAGGTCATCATCGTTCACGGGGACGGCTCCTTCGGGCTGAACGCCATGGAACTGGACACCGCGGTGCGGCACAAAATCCCCGTGCTGGTGGTGATCAGCCTCAACGGCGGCTGGACGGCCGACCCGAACAGCGAAAAACCCGGCCGCGACCTTGGCTATACCCGCTACGACAAGATGGCCGAGGCCCTGGGCTGTTACGGCGAATTCGTGGAGAAGCCGGAAGA
>CBDUSX010000202.1:0-5778 GCA_965369935.1 uncultured bacterium | reverse complement strand
GCAGGCCGATCAGGGATTCGATGCGCAAATGAAGGTGCCTTTCCGCAGGGTGGGGGAGGGAATGCCTGCCCGGCGGCCCCATGACGGCCGGGAGGCAGGGCGCCGCGGCCTTGCGAGGGCCGAAGTCGGCGTTGGAGTTTGTTTTCAACCTATTCGGACTTAATAAGAGCCTTTATTTGGGCTATGTCTTCAGCAGGCCACGCGGCGGGGTCTTCTCCGTGAGCGACCGAGGCATGCAGTTCTATGATCTTCCATAACTCGTCATATGTCTCCGCGTGAAAATGGGCCGGGCAGGCCTCCATTCCTGGAAATTCTTTGCAGGCGTATGAGTAAGTGGCTGCCATTGCCTTCTCCTTCATAAGGTTCAGCCGACATATCCCGGATGGGGCCACCACGGAGAAACACAAGTCCACCCCAGCCCCAATGAACACAAAACCAAGCTTTTGTTCCATGCCCGGTTTCTACCACAATGGTCCTTTTTTGATGAACTCATTTCAAACTGACGCAGTACCTGCGCGGAACCTTCCTTGGCAATGCCCGGCATGTGCTGTAAAATGGCCTCACCGGAATCACGACGCGGCTAGGCACGGCGCGGCAGCGCGTCCCCGCAAGGCGGACCATCCCGACACAGGAGACGGCGTTAGAGATGAATCTGATCAGCCATTTTGCATGCGCGGCTTCCCGTGCGCCGGAGCAGCAACTGGGGGCGGTGCTGCCCGATCTGCTGGGGCTGTTCAGCAGGCGGCCCCGCTGTGCCGCGCTGGTGAAGTTCTGGGAGGCCCGTGCCAGGCACCTGCCCCGCCCGCCGGGCATAGGGGGCGTCATCGAGGGCATCGGCTTTCATCAGCAGGTGGACTCGCATTTTCACCGCGCCCCCCTGTTCCGGGAACACTCCACCGCCCTGCGCATCAGGCTGACCGGGGCGGAAGAGGCGGGCGGGCTGAAGCGCTTCTTCGCCGCCCACGTGCTGCTCGAGTTGTATTTCGACCACCTGCTGCTCCGCGGCGCCCCGGAGCTCGCTCCAGCTTTTCACGGCCTGCTGGCCAACGGAATCGGCGAGTTGCTGGCCGCCTTCGTGATGCCCCACCCACAGGTGGAGGAGGATGCCTTCCGCGCCTTTCTGGCGCGCATGCACGGGCAGCGCTTCGCGGACGGCTATATGAATCACGCGGGCCTTCTGTACCGGCTCAACCGCGTGCTGGTGAATCACCGCCAGCGCGCCATGACTGAACCGGAGGAGCGGGCCGCCGTATCATACTTAACGGAGCACGCCGCCGCGCTGGAGAGCGGGCTGCTGCGCTTCGTGGCTGCCATGCAGGTCGGGGACGGGCTTGCGGATTCGCATAAATACCCCGACAAGGATATGATGTCCGAACCGGCGGGATCGCCGCGCCCGGCCTGGCCGGCTTCCGGACGGGCGGAGCCCGCCTGAGCCGCAGCCTCTTCCAGAAGAGTCGCCCGGGCAAATCGGGAAAGCAGGGATGCTGCACTTGATTCTATCGTCAACTTTGCTTTAAAAGCCGCGTATGTCCTCCAACAAGACCTCCTCCGGGAAGAACCGTCCCGAAATCCTGGCAGACCTGAAAAATTCCGGCTACGAGCCTCAATCCATCCGGGAGGAGTTGCGCAGGAACCTGAAGGTGAAGATGGCCGAAGACGCGCCCTTCTTCCCGGGCATCATCGGCTACGAGCATACGGTCGTGCCCAAGATCGAAAACGCCCTGCTGTCCGGCCACGACATGATCTTTCTTGGGGAGCGCGGCCAGGGCAAGACCCGCATCATCCGCTCCCTGGTGGAGTTGTTCGACGAGGTCGTCCCCATCATCAAAGGCAGCGAGGTGCACGACTGCCCCTTTGCGCCCATCAGCCGCTTCGGCAAGGACATCCTGGCCGAGCACGGGGACAAGACGGAAATCGAATGGGTGCACCGCTCGCGCAGGTACGCGGAAAAGCTGGCCACTCCGGACACGACGGCAGCGGAACTGATCGGGGAGATTGACCCCATCAAGGTGGCCGAGGGGCGCTACCTGAGCGACGAGTTGACCATTCACTACGGGCTGATCCCCCGCGCCAACCGGGGCATTTTCGCCATCAACGAGTTGCCCGACCTGGCGGAGAAGGTGCAGGTGAGCCTGTTCAACATCCTCGAGGAGCGGGACATCCAGATCAAGGGCTACACCATCCGCCTGCCCCTGGACATCGTGGTCGTGGCCACCGCCAATCCGGAGGACTACACCAGCCGCGGGCGCATCATCACGCCCCTGAAGGACCGCTACTCGGCGCACATCCGCACCCACTATCCGCGCAACCGGGAGACGGAAATCGCCATCATGCAACAGGAGATGGCCCACTACGAGCGGCCGGAATACCAACTGGTGGTACCCGAGTACATGCAGGAGATCGTGGCGGAAATTACCTTCCAGGCCCGCGAGTCGCCCGACGTGAACCAGGTCTCGGGGGTCAGCGTGCGCATGTCCATCAACAACATGGAAAGCCTGATCAGCAACGCGGAAAAGCGCGCCCTGCGCAACAAGGAAAGCGAGATCGTGCCCCGCATCACCGACCTGGACGCCCTGGTTTCCACCACCGACGGCAAGCTGGAGTTGGAGTACGGCAGCCAGGAAAAGACCCAGGAGCAGGTGATCCAGAAGCTGATCGCCTCCGCCGTGCTGGCGGTGTTTATCGAGAAAATAGACTCCGAGGAGTTGGAACTGCTGGTGTCCAACTTTCAGGAGGGCTGGTGGGTGGAGGTCTCCGACTCCATGCCCGTCAGCCACTACGTCGAGCAACTGGCCGGCCTGAAGGGCATGCGCCCGGGGATCGAGCGGCTCAACATCGGGGAGTCCCCCGGCGAGATGGCCTCGGCCATCGAGTTCATCCTGGAAGGCCTGCACCTGAGCAACAAGCTCAACAAGGACATGGAAATCGCCGAAGGCAAGGTCATCTACAATGAAGCGAGTAAAGTACAGCCGATGGGACGGAACTCAGAAATGGCGTGACCTCGCCGAAGAGGAGCTGGCCGACCGGCTGTTCAAGGAACTCAGCAATTACATGAACTGGAGCCTCTCCGCCCAGGAGGCCATGGAGTGGCTCATGCGCCAGGGTCTGGACCTGCCGGACCTGGACATCCGGGTGATGGGCACCGACGAGCTCTTGCAGGAACTCAGGCGCCAGCGCCAGGAGGCCTTCCAGCAGTACAACTTCGACCACGCCCTGGACGAAATCAACGACAAGATATCCGAGATCGTGGAGCGGGAAGTGAAAACCTCCCGCGCCGAGTTGGGCGCCATCCACCCGGAGTTCCATCGGCGGGAGGAAACCCTGCGCAGCCTGCCCTCCAAGGCCAGCGAGGCCATCGAAAAACTGGCCGCCTACGACAGGGAGATGGGCTTCCTGGACGAGGAGGCCAAGCGGCTCTTCGACGAGTTGATGGAACAGCGGCAGACGGTGGAGGAACTGGAGCAGTTCATCCTGCGCCACGGGCGGCAGTTCCAGGGCCCGGAATCCCTGGACTTCGAGGAAGCCGCGGAGTTGATGGCCCAGTTCAAGCAAATGGCCGATCTGGCCGAGGCCATGCGTTCGGGCAACTTCCAGGAAATCTCCCTGGAGGACCTGAAAGCCGCCCTGGGCGAGGAGGCCATCCAGTCCATCATCATTCTGAGCAGCTTCGCCGAGCAGCTTGAGGACTCCGGCTACATCCAGCGCACCGAGGATGGCATCCGCCTCACCCCGCGCGGCTTCCGCCAGATCGGGCAGAACGCCCTCAACGAAATTTTCAACAACATGAAAAAAGACCGCTTCGGGCTGCACCCCCAGTCCCAGCGGGGGGTTTCGCGGCGCAACCCGGAGGACACGCAGCCCTACGAGTTCGGCAAGACGCTGGACATAGACATCATGACCACCCTCAAGAACGCGCTCAGGCGGGGCGTTTCCGGGGGCCGCATCCGGCTGGACGCGCGCGACTTCGAAGTGTACGAGGAGGAGCACGAAACCCAGGTCACCACGATTTTGATGCTGGACATGAGTTGGTCCATGTCCCGCGACGGGCGCTTCCCCGCCGCCAAGCGGGTGGCCCTGGCCATGGATCACCTGATCCGGATGATCTACCCGCGCGACAACTACTACACCATCGGCTTTTCCACCCGCGCGCGGGAACTCACCCCCGAGCAACTCACCGAAGCCACCTGGGATCCGAGCGACCCCTTCACCAATATCCAGGAGGGGCTGTGGCTCGCCCGCCAGTTCTTCCGCAAGGAGCGCGCCACCAACCGCCAGATCATCGTCATCACCGACGGCCAGCCCACCGCCACCCACATCAACGGCTACACCAACGCCCAGTGGCCCGGCTTCATGGGCTCCATCCCCCCGGACATCTACCGCGAGACCCTGAAAGAGGTGGACAACTGCACCCGCGAGAACGTCGTCATCAACGTCTTCATGCTCGACGACAATCCGGTGCTGGTGAAATTCGTGGAAGAAATGGTGCGCATCAACCGCGGGCGGGCCTTCTACTCCCTGCCCCACAACCTGGGCAAGTACCTGCTGGTGGACTACATGAACCGGCGAAGGAAGCAGATTATGTAGGGGGATGGGGGGGCTTGCTCCCCCGGAACTCTTGGCCTAATTCTCCAGCCCAAATAGGGGCCTGAGCTTGATGCCCAGCCAGTTGCCGGGCAGGGCGCAGGCGATCCACATCCAGCCGTGGAGGGAGGTGGAGGCCACGCCGGAGAAGAACGCGCCGATGTTGCAGCCGTAGGCCAGCCGCGCCCCGTAGCCCAGCAGCAGCCCGCCGATCAGCGCGGCGGCCAGGGAGCGCGCGGGGATGCGCACGCTGGGGCGGAACTTGCCGGCCAGCCCCGCGGCCAGCAGCGCCCCCAGCACGATCCCGATATCCATCACCGAGGTGATGTCGCGGAACACGCTTCGTTCCAGAGCCCCCTGCTGAAAGCCGCCCGTCCAGAAGCCGCTCGAGGCCGGGTCCCAGCCCAGGGCCGCGGCGCCCTTGGCCGCCCACAGGGTGAAGCCCCAGGTGATGCTCCAGGGATGGCCCGCGATCAGCAGCACGGCCCAGTTGAGCAGCGCCAGCAGCGCCGCGCTCAGCACCAGGGGCCAGGGCCCGGTCATGAGGCTGCGCCAGGAAACGCCGCCGCCCAGCAGGGAGCGTTGCGCCGCTCCGCGCGCCCAGCGGCTCAGGGCCAGCGAGAGCACGGCCAGCAGGGCGAATTGCAGCAGCACGCCGGCCGTCCAGCCCAGTTCCCGGCCCAGGGAGACGGACGCGATGCGGGGCAGGGTGGCCCACCAGCCCAGGTGCAGGCTGCCCCAGAAGGCGCCCGCGCAAAACGCGAGCAGGGTCACCACCATGCGCGCGTTGCCCCCGCCCACGGTGAACAGAGTGCCCGAGCCGCAGCCCCCGCCCAGCTGCATGCCCAGCCCGAACATGAAGCTGCCCACCGCCAGTTGCAGGCCCAGGGGCGCCACGGCGCCCGTCACGCCGTGGCCGAACACGCTGCCCGCGGCCAGGATGGGCGCGAAGAGCAGGGAGGCCGCGCCCAGCATCAAAAGCTGCGCCTGCACCCCCGCCACGTCCCTATGCACGATGGCCCGGCGGTAGGCGCCGGTGAAGCCGAAGGCGGCGTGGTACAGGCTCATGCCCAGCAGCCCGCCCACGGCGAACAGCGCGCCGTGCTTCCAACTCGTGGCGCCCAGGGCCAGCCCACCGGCCAGGAAGGCCAGCGCCCCCGCGCCTGCCACCACCCATTGGGTGGGCAGCCGCGGCGG
>CBDUSX010000201.1:0-5801 GCA_965369935.1 uncultured bacterium | reverse complement strand
TGTAAATCGAAATTGACCGATGGCCGGGTGATGACCGGACTGCGCTCCCGCCCTCAGGCAGGCCGCCGTCCGCGCCGGCCCGGCAAAATTCCTCGTCTCAATGAAATCGGCTTGCTGAATATTGAGGGCAGAGTCTACAGCCGGATCGTACCGGGTGGCAATACGGCGCCGCTACTTCGCGGTATCCGCCACTTCGCTGCCCTCCGCCGCCGGACTCGTGATCGTGCGCAAGGATTGGGCTGCTTCCGGATGTTCGCGAACCAGCCTTTCCAATGCCGCTGCGTTGATTCCCCTTGCCGCCACAGGCTCGCCGATCTTGAGCACGACTTCCCGCCTCGGGCGGAAGAGCGCTTCCAGAATGGCCGCAATTCCGTGCTGGGCGATCTTGCCGTCCGGAAGGCCGGACAGCGCCATGGGTACGATGGGCGCCGCGGAGTCCCTGATCGATTCCACTATGCCGGATGGAAAGCGGTCTGCTTGGCCGCCGGATCTTGGGCTGCCCCCGGCGAAAATCCCGATCAACCCGCCATGGTCCAGTTCCGCGGAAATTTCCTCGGATACCGGTTTCGCAGATTCACCATCTTGTTGGCCGGCGTTCAGAAGGATTGCCTTGGCGGGCCTCAACAGCAATTTTTCCAGCGCGCCGCGTGCCCGGTTTGGGTCCAGCACGAAACGCACCGGACGCCTGCAGGCCCCGAAAATTATGATCCAACCGCTGGCGCCCGCATGATTGCACACCAGCACGGCGGGGCCCTTGTCCGGCAGGTGCTCCCGGCCCTCCACCCTGATGCGGTACACCACGCTGGCCAGCACCCAGTTCATAAATCTCGGCGCAAATTCCGGCGTGCGCACATATAGATAATTGACCATCGCCAAATTCAGCAGGGCGAACAGGAGAAGTATGGTGGGGACGGTCACCTTCAGGAATATCAGGGCCGTTACCACTGTCGCACCCAGAACTCCGACCATTGCATTGATGATATTGTTCCCGGCCATCACCCTTGAAATGAAGGCCGGATCGCTGCGCTGCTGAACGAAACTGTAAAGGGGCATGGCGAAAAATCCCCCGAAGAGCGCGATCAGGGCCACGTCCATGAGAATGCGCCATCCCCCTTCCAGCGTGATGAACTCGCCGATCCGCAGCAGCGGGGCGGCTGCCGGGGCCGGCGGCCAGGCGGAAAGCAGCAGGGAAAGGTCCAGCCCAAAGGCGCTCATTCCGATTGCGCCCAGGGGTATCAACCCTGTTTCCACCCGCTGGAAGGAGAGTTTGTCGCACAGCACCGCACCCACCCCGATACCCAGGGCGAACAACGCCATCAGCACCGTCACCACGTCTTTATCGGCATGCAGGTTGTCTTTCGTGAAAATGGGAATCAGGGCCATCAGCCCGGAGGCAAACAGCCAATACCAGGACATGCCGATAATCGAATAGAAAATGGGGCCGTTTCGCCTGACTATGGCGAGGATTTCCCATGTGGATCTCAGCATGGTCCAATCCACCCTGAGGTGCTGTGAATATATGCGCGTCGGCGGAAGGAACCAGCTCGCCATCAACCCCAGGGCCGACAGGCCCAGCCCCGCGGCGATCAGAATAATGGTCACGTGCTCCTGAAGGGTTGCGACGCCGCCGGCGACGGTGCCTACCACAATCGCCAAAAAGGTGCTGGCGACGACATAACCGTTCGCCGGAACAATTTCCGTTCGCTGCACAAGGTCGGGAATGATGCCGAACTTCAGCGGTCCGAAAAACGTGCTGGTCAGACCCAACAGAAACAGCGCGGCGAGCAGCACCGCGAAATTGTCCGTATAGAAACCGTATGAGACGAGCAGCATCACCAACAGTTCGCTGAATTTGATGAGACGGATCAGCTTGGATTTGTTCAATTTGTCGGCCAACTGCCCGGCGGTGCCGGAGAATACAATGGCCGGAAACACCATGATTGCCGAGGAAAACACGACAACCGAATTGGAGTCGACGCCCGCGATCCGCACGCTCCTGTAGGCAATGAGTATGATCAGGGCATTCCGGAACAGGTGCAGGTTGATGAGCGCGAAAAACTGCGTCCAGAACAGCGGTACATACCGGCGGTTGTTGTAGATGATTTTCAGAGACATGCCCTTCTCCGCCCCTTCGCTCAAAATCACACATTATTGAAATAAAACAAATGCTAATTATGTAAGCCGTACCGCAATTCCCATCGGGCGCTATCGGACGGGACGGACCCCGGGGCAGCAGGATCGACCGCCCTCCGCATTGTCCCCAGGCACATTAATTGTCCGCACCACCCGCGCCGCCCCGCCCCCGCAAAGCACCTGCTCCGGCGGATTTGCGGCCGCTTGTGAATTTCTTTGCTCCGCCGCGCGAAAGCTGTTACGAACGAGAAGGAAGCTCCCGGAAGGGCGGGGGCAGGACCGCGTTTCTCCCGCCTGGGAGGAAGATCGCGGCGTCAGGGACGACGATTCAGATCCGAAACCCATGAAAGTACTGATCATCGGCGGCGGCGGTCGTGAGCACGCGCTGGCCTGGAAACTCTCCGGCAGCCCCCGCGTCACGGAGTTGTATGCCTCGCCCGGCAGCGACGCCATCGCCGGCCTGGCCAACTGCGTCAACCTGTCCGGCCATGAGGCCGTGGCCGATTTCGCCGAATCGGAAAAGATAGACCTCACCGTGGTGGGGCCCGAAGTCCCGCTGGTGGAGGGGCTGGCGGATTTGTTGACCGCCCGGGGGCTGCGCGCCTTCGGCCCCAGCCAAGCCGCCGCGGCCCTGGAAGGCAGCAAGACCTTCGCCAAGGACTTCATGAAGCGCCACGGCATCCCCACCGCCCCTTACGCCAGCTTCGACGATGCGGATGCGGCCCGCGCCTACCTGGAGGAGCGCGACGGCCCCTACGTGATCAAGGCCGACGGCCTGGCCGCGGGCAAGGGGGTAATGATCTGCCGGGAGCGGGAGGAGGCGCGCCAGGCCATCCACACCATCATGGTGGACAAGGCCTTCGGGGCCTCCGGCGACCGGGTGGTGGTGGAAGGATTTCTCAGCGGCGAGGAGGCCTCCTACTTCGTCGTCAGCGACGGCGTGAACTATGTCACCCTGCCCTCCGCCCAGGACCACAAGCCCATCGGCGAGCTGGACCGCGGGCTCAACACCGGCGGCATGGGCGCCTACTGCCCCGCGCCGGTGGTGGACCGGAAAACCGAGCGCAAGGTGCTGGAAAAGATCGTGGAGCCCACCCTGCGCGGCATGGCCGCGGAAGGCCATCCGTACTCCGGGGTGCTCTACGTGGGCCTGATGATTTCCGGCGGCGAGCCCTTCGTGGTGGAGTACAACTGCCGCTTCGGCGACCCGGAATGCCAGCCCCAGATGATGATGATGGACTCCGACCTGCTGGAGTTGCTGGACGGCGCGGCCAGGGGGGACATCGCCGGCATCGAGCCACGCTGGCGCAAGGGCGCCGCGGCATGTATGGTAATGGCATCAGGGGGTTATCCCGGGGAATACGCCAAGGGCGCCTCCATCCACGGGCTGGGCCAGCTGGAAGAGGACGACACCGCGCGGGTGTTCCATGCGGGCACGGTCCGCTCCAACGGAGGCTGGGCCACCAACGGCGGCCGGGTGCTGGGCGTCACCGCCTGGGGTGAAAACCTCGCCGCGGCCCTGGAGCGCGGCTATCAGATGCTGGGCGGCATCAGCTGGGAAGGGGCAACCTACCGCAGGGACATCGGTTTGAAAGGCCTGAAACACGACCGCGCCGGACGGCCCGCGCTGAACGTGGGCATCGTGCTGGGCAGCGTCTCGGACATGGAGGTGGCCAGGAAGGCCACCGACATCTGCGAGCGGCTCGACATCGGCTACGAACTCGCCGTGGCTTCGGCCCACCGTACGCCGGAGCGCCTGCGCCGCTTCATGAAGGCCTGCGAGGAAGGGGGCGCGGAGGTGTTCATCGCCATTGCGGGCATGGCCGCCGCCCTGCCGGGGGTGATCGCGGCGAACACGTTGTTGCCGGTGGTCGGGGTGCCGGTAAAGTCCACCGCCTTCGAAGGCATGGACTCGCTTCTGTCCATCGCCCAGATGCCGCCGGGGGTGCCGGTCGCCACCATGGGCGTCAACGGCGGGGTCAACGCGGGCCTGCTGGCGGCCCAGATGCTGGCCCTGAAATACCCCGACATCGGAGCCGGCCTGAAGGAATACCGCCTGGAGCAGGAAAGCCAGGTGGAGGAAGCCCACCGCGCCGCGGGACTCTCCAAACTCATCTGAGGGGGCAGCATGGCCGGCGACGCGATCATCGTCTCGAACTGGAGCGATGCCTCCTTCGCTCTGGACGTGGCGCATAACTTCGGGCAGAGGACGGACATTTCCGACCTGATCTCCCTGAAAGTCTTCGCCAACACGGAGTTTTGCCCGCGCTTCCTGATGATCGATCCCGACCAGGAAGCCATTGGCCGGGGGCTGGAGGGCCGGCGGGTCTACCTGATTTCCACCTCTTCTTCCCAGTATTCGCGCATCGAGCTGGCCACCCGCAATGTCCTGATCGCCTCGGCGGCCAAGGAAAACGGCGCGGAGCGGGTGGTGCTGGTGGAGCCGGACCTGTTCTTCTCCGCCCAGGATCGCGGACCGCATTTTCTGGAACACCCCCAGATGACCTCGCCGGAGGAGCGCAGGAAATTCGACGGACAGCCTTTCTCCGCCCAGCTCTACGGAGAGATGCTCCGTGTGTCCGGCGTGGATCAGGTGGTGACGGTGCACAACCACAAGCCGGCGGTGCTGGCCCAGATTTACGGAAACATATACAAGGACGCGGAGGAAAAGCTGCCCTTCGTCAATCTGGACATCGCCCACATCGTCGCCAACTTCATCCAGCGCACCGTATCGGTGGAAAAGAACGGCGCCAACCTGGGCTTCGTGGCGCCGGATCAGGGAGCGGCGGAATTCGTGAGCCGGGTGCGGGAACTGACCGGACTGCAGGAATCGGTGCTGGCGGTGCTGGAAAAGACCCGCCTGGGCCAGCGCAGCGTGGAGATCAGCGCCACCGAAGACCTCGCCCAGCTCAAGGGGCGGGAGGTGTTCATCCTGGACGACATGGTGCGCACCGGCGGCACCATCGCGGGCGCCATCAAATTCCTGGCGGAGAACCCCTCCACCCGCCCGGAGAACATCTACTTCTACTGCACCCACACCTACATTTCCCCGGAAGGGCGGGAAAACCTGAACTCTCCCTACCTGACCGAATTCGTCACCACCAACACCCTGCCCAACGTGCTGAACCGGGACGACCAGGGGCGTCTGCGCCGCAAGATGGTGGTGCTGAAAATCGAGCACTGGATCGCCGACGCGCTCACCCACTGCCTGGAAGGGGGGCAACTGCCGGCGGAGCGCTACGGCGCGCTCTCGGTGCCCGTCGCCGATCAGCTTTACAAGCTGGATTTCTCCAGCCAGAACCTGCGCCGCGCGGCGCCCGACAGCAACCAGCTCACCTTTCCCCTCAGCGGCAGCTAAGTTCTGTCTGAGAGTACAGTGCCGGCGGCCGTATCCGGTAGCAGCGGACTCCGCGCAGATCGAGACGCCCACCCACCCGCGGGTGGGCGGGCTCCTCAGCAACGCGGGGTCCTTAGTTATCAAAGATTTATAAAAGCCGTATCCCTGAGGAGCCCCACGTAGGGGGGCGTCTCGAAGGGTGCGGCGCCGCAAATTGTTCTCTCAGATACAGCCTAGGCTCACCTATAGATAAGGTTCGCGGCCTACCGCCCTTTTTCCTCCTGGCGCTGCTCGGCGCCCAGGCGGCCCAGGGGGTAGTCTTCCAGGTTGA
>CBDUSX010000200.1:0-5828 GCA_965369935.1 uncultured bacterium | reverse complement strand
GAATGCAGGATGTCGGGTAAAGGCCAGTCAGTCGGAGTGATCGGGTTTGGGTTGGAGATAGGTGTTATCTGCGATTTTGTGTCGAATGGCGGGGCGGGAACGGCTCAATCCAAATTTCAGTTTCGCTTCAAAGGGTCAAGGCTCGTCGAGGCCAAAGGTGATTTTAAAGCCGGGGATGAAAGTATCAAGGTGACGCCTGCCCTTAAGATTCAAGGTTCCAGCCTCAGAATGGGAAGCCCTACCGGGTATTATTTTTTCTCCAATGCAAAGCTTATTGCCGCGGTTGATAAACTCAGCAGCGAAGGACCGGTCTGGCTTAACAGAAAGCTCTCCCAGGATGTAAGAGACCGAGTTGGCATGGTGGTGGTTGCACTCCTGCTGCTGCAAAAATAACGGGTTTACGGCTAAAAGCCCTTCCTGGAACCTCGGTTGAAACTGTCCGTTCAGCCGGGGCAACTCCACCAGCCGGCAGTAAATCAAAGTTATGCAAAAATATAAGACACGGTTACTCGACAGGACGCGGGTAAGCCTCCCGCCGCCTCCATAAACAGAAATAATATCAATTATATAGACTTATTCGCCTCTACCTGTGCATAATTGCTGTGCATAAACCGAGGCGCAGCCTCCATCATCCGCACCAGTGACGATCAGACAAGCCTTGTAATTACAGGGAGATAGTCACGATCCCGGCAGCATCGGGGTCAGCGGTCCGATCTCCCCCATCACCTTTGTACGCCCAGGAAATTCTGTGATCAAAGCCGACCCTGCCCAAACGGATCGCGGGGAGGAGGTGCGTTCCGCCGCCACCGACCCCGCCTCTTCCTTCAAGACAACGCGCCAGCCGGCCGGGAAACCCGTCCCCGGACTGGCCTCGCCGCCCCCGGAGCGGATTCGCAACATCGCGATCATCGCTCACGTGGACCATGGCAAGACGACGTTGGTGGATCATCTGCTGCGGCAGAGCGGCACGTTCCGCGCCAACGAGAGGGTGGACGATCTGTACATGGATTCCATGGATCAGGAGCGGGAGCGGGGAATCACCATCGTGGCGAAGAACGCGTCGTTCACCTATCAGGGAGTGAAGGTGAACATCGTGGACACGCCGGGTCACTCGGATTTCGGCGGCGAGGTGGAGCGGGTGCTGGACATGGTGGACGGGGCGATTCTGCTGGTGGATGCCTCCGAAGGGCCGCTGCCGCAGACCCGGTTCGTGCTGAAGAAGGCGCTGGAGCAGAATCTGAAAATTCTGGTTTGCATCAACAAGATCGACCGCTCCGATGCGCGGATCGACGAGGTTCTGGACGAAATCTTCGCGCTGTTCATCGACCTGGACGCGACCGACCAACAGGCGGACTTCGAGACCCTGTACACCATCGCGCGGCAGGGGCGCGCCACCCGCGACCCTGCTCAGCCCGGCGAGACTCTGGAGCCGCTGTTCGACTGGATTGTGGAAAAATTCCCGCCGCCTCCGGAGGCCGATCCGGCCGGCTCGCTGCAACTGCTGGTGAGCAACATCGACTACAACGAATATGTGGGCCGGCTGGCCATTGGGCGGATTCGGTCGGGCGGTGTGCGCGTGGGCGACGACGTGCTGGCGATGCAGGCCGATGGGGAGCGCAAGCAGCGGGTGACCGCGCTCTACGTCTTCGTCGCGGGCAGGCAGGTGCCCGTTGAGGCGCTGGCCGCGGGCGACATTGCCGTCCTGGCAGGGATCGAAGACGTGCGCATCGGCGACACGCTGACCGCGGTGGACGACCCGCGGCCCCTGCCGCGGATCACGGTGGACGAGCCCACCGTCGGGATCGTGCTCTCCATCAACGACGGGCCGCTCGCCGGGCGCGAATCCAAAAAGATCACCGGGCGGCAACTGAAGGCGCGCCTGGAGCGGGAGCTTCTGCGCAACGTGTCCATCACGGTGGCGGACACGGCCCAATCCGATGCGTGGAAAATCGTCGGGCGGGGCGAACTGCAGATTTCGATCCTGCTGGAGCAGATGCGGCGCGAGGGCTACGAGTTCGTAGTGAGCAAACCCCAGGTGGAGTTTCGCAGCGAGAACGGCCGGCAATTGGAGCCCATGGAACATGTCGTGGTGGACGTCGAGGAGAGCTACGCCGGGGCGGTCGCGCGCAAGCTGGGGGAGCGCAAGGGCGTGATGACCCTTTTCACCAACCGGAGCAGCGGCCGCGTGAGGCAGGAATACCGCATGCCCGCCCGCGGGCTGATCGGCTATCACTCCGAGTTCCTCACGGATACGCGGGGCACCGGTCTGCTCAACACCCGCTTCGACGGCTACGCGCCCTTTGCCGGTGAAATCCGTCACCGCACCACCGGCCCGCTCGTGGCGGACCGGCACGGGAAGGCCACACCCTACGCGCTCTGGAAACTCGAGGAGCGGGGCAGGCTGTTCATCACGCCGGGCACCGAGGTGTACCGGGGCATGGTGATCGGCGAGAACAACAAGGGCCCGGAACTGAACGTGAATGTGGCCCGGGAGAAGAAGCTGACGAACGTCCGCGCCTCGGGCAGCGACGAGGCCGTGCGGCTGAGCCCGATCAAGCCCATGAGCCTGGAGCAGGCGATGGATTGGATCACGGACGAGGAACTGATCGAGATTACGCCCGCCCATATCCGCATGCGCTGCCGCTATCTCGATCCCCATCGGCGAGGAAAATAGCCGCCCGGCCGCCGTGCCGGAACCTGCCGCCACATGACCGCGCCCGATGCTAGGCTTGCCGCACCTCCAGCCGCCAGCGCAGCACGGGGTCGGAGGCAACACGCACCCAGTTGGACAACTGATTGGCCGCCATGGTCGTGAGCATGATGGCCAGCCCGGGAAAGGCAGCGAGCCACCAGGCCTGTGAAAGATAGTTTCGTCCCTGCGCAACCATCAGGCCCCAGGTCACCGATGGGGCTTGCACCCCGATGCCCAGAAAGCTCAGGGCGGATTCATTCAGCATCACGTTGGCGAAGTCCAGGGTGGCCACGGTGAGTATGGTGGGCATTGCCACCGGAAATACGTGCGTCATGACCAGCCTCAAGTCGCCCGCACCCATCGCCCGCGCGGCTTCCACAAAGCTCCGCTCGCGAATCTCCAGCACCTCTGCGCGGGTGACGCGGATATACACGGGCATGCGCGTGATAGCGAGCACAATCACCACGTTGAAGGCCCGCGGCTCCAGCACGTAGAGCACGATCACCGCCATCAGCAGCGACGGAAAACTCATTAAGATGTCCGTGCCCCGCATGATGAGCTGGCTGGACCATCCGTCGTTGTATCCGGCCAACAGGCCCAGGGTCACACCCAGCACCAGGGAAGCCGTCACCGCCGATGCCGCGATGGCCAGGGTGGTACCCGAGGCGACGATCAACCGGGCCAGCATGCTGCGGCCCAGGGCATCGCTCCCCAGGGCGTAAAGGTAGCCTCTCTCCATGGAAAACGGCGCCGTATTTCTGGTGCGTAGATTGATCTTGCCCGAATCCTCCCCGTATATGCCTGGGCCGAAGGCGGCCACCCCGATCAGGATCAGCAGGTACACCATCGCGACTGCCGCAAAGCGGTCGCGCAAGAGCAACGCCAGCATGCGGTAGGCTACTGAACGGCCCGCAACGGACGTCCCGTCCGCGCCCGGCTCCTGCCGGGGTTCTCCCGGGGTGGTTGAATGGCTGTCCGTAAGTTCGCTCATTCCGCTTCCGTTTTCCTTTCCTTCGCTTGGCGGGCCCGGGCGCCGCGGCCCGATGGCGTCCTGGGTTATTTCGCGCGCGTCCCGCCCGGCGCATCACCATGGGCGATGCCCGCGCCGGCTAGCTGAGGCGAATGCGCGGGTCCAACATGGCATAGATCAGATCGATCACCACATTCAGGGTGAATATCGCGAGGGCGGTGACCAGCACGGCCACCTGCACCAATGCGAAATCCCGCTGATTGATCGCGTCTATCATCAACTTGCCCACTCCGGGCCAGCCGAATACGGTCTCCACCACGACCGCCCCATTGAGCAGGCCCACCGCCTGATCTCCCGCCACGGTAATCATGGAAATCATGGAGTTGCGCAGGGCGTGCACAAAAATAATCTGGCGCGCCTTGAGCCCCTTGGCCCTTGCCGTGGTGATGAAGGGGGCCTGCAGGGTGGAAATCATGGAGCCGCGCACCACCTGCACCAGAACACCAGTGGGTTTCAAGCACAGGGTGAAAATGGGCATTACCCAATAGCTCGGGCCGCCCATGCCCGATGTGGGCAGCCAGCCCAGGGCGACCGCGATGATGAGAATTCCCATAATGGCCACCCAGAAATCCGGCGTGCTGGCCCCTCCCAGGGAAAGGGTGCTGGCCATGCGGTCGAATATGGAATTGGGCCGGCAGGCGGCCAGGGAACCCACCACGAGCGCCGTGAGCAGGGACAGCGCCATGGTGACGACCGCCAGCTTGAGGGTGTGCGGAATCGCAGTCAGCACGGCCCCCAAGGCAGGGGTGTCACGGCGAATGGAGGTGCCGAAGTCGAGCCGGGACAGATCGCCCATATAGCGAAAGAACTGCACGTACACCGGCTGGTCGAACCCATGGCGTTGCGCGAATTCCTGCCGATCCTGAATGGAAGCATCAAGCGGAAGGTACAAACTGGTTGGATCACCGGTGAGCCGGGCCAGAAAGAACACCAGCACGATCAGCCCGATCAACGAGAGAATGCTTTGCAGGGCGCGTCGGCGCAGATACTGGCCCAAGCTGGATTTGCCTCCAAATTAGCGCGTGGCGGGCAGCGGCCCCCCCCCTTCACCCCCACACCCGCGGAGGAAACCGGCCGGCGGGCTATGCAGTTAAGATACAGGTCGTCAGGCTCTGTCTTAAATCCATGCCGCCAACCTTCTTTAACCATCAAAGAAGGGCAGGCCGGATTTGCGGTACCACAGCCGCAGCATGTGCCGCCGCAGGGCCGGGTCTTCATGATCGGTGTAACCGGAGCGGTGGTGCAGGCATTCCCGATTGTTGAAATATTGGATCTGCCCCTTTTCCAGCTTCATTTCCGTTGCCAGCCCCTCCCTGGCAATGGTGTCCACCAGGGTATCCAGCGCCTCGCGGCCGGGCTCGTCCATCTGCTCATCCAGATTCCGGTAAGCCAGCCCGATTTTGTTCAGGGAATACCTGCCCATCAGGCGCTCGCCATCGTACGAAATCACCGGCGCCCTGAGCACCTGTTCCGTGCCCGGCGTCTGAATGCCCAGCCGGTCGTGATAATACGCGCCATAGAGGCGCTCCAGCAGGGCAGGGGCTTGCTCCCGCATGGCATTGTGCACGGGGTAGAGGCTGCAAATGCGGCTGTGCCCCCCTTCCAGAGCCGGCTGCAGGCAGAGCAGGCTGACGTAGTTGGGGATCACCTTGTTGCCGCTGTTGTCCGTATGAAAAATCAGCTCATTGTTGGTCACGGCGCGTTCGTTGCCCGCGGTCTGGCCGCCGCCTTCGTCCAGGATGTCCTTGAAAACCATTCCGTCCCATTCCTGGGCCACCGGCTGCTCCAGCAACTGCCCCAGCAGCCAATACACCGCCGTGGCCTCTTGGCGCGACCAGCGCTCCAGGGGCAGGCGGTCCAGTTGGGCGAGTCCCGCGCCGTCGTCCAGAATGTCCCGCACGCGATTCATCAAATCCGCGGAAGCGGGCAGGGTGAAATGCTCCGCCCGCAGCAGGTAGACCGGAAGTTGCTGGGTGCGCAGGTATTCCACCACCCGCTCCAGTTCATCCATCACCTCCCGCGGGATGGGCAGCCGCCATGATTCAGGCCGCAGCGAATCCCCCGTCCACACTTTTTCCCCCTCAAAATGCACGCCGGCCCTTTGAG
>CBDUSX010000199.1:0-5832 GCA_965369935.1 uncultured bacterium | reverse complement strand
GGTGCTCCGGGCCGGGCAGGGGCCGCCCCACGGCTTCGCCGAACTGCATCAGCACCCGGTAGGTAATGCCCCAGATGTGGTGGCCGCCGTAAGAGATCGAGGGAAATTTCAACAGCTGTCCGTCCCGCCGCAGGGGCATCTCCACCTGGTTGCGGGCGTCCAGAATGTGGGCCAGGGGCACCCAGAAGGCCTCGGCCACCTCCCCGTTGGGCTTCAGCCGGGCGGTTTCCGGCCCCAGGTAGTACACGAAGGGAAACAGCTCGATCCCCACGTCCACGCCCCCTGCGCGCACGGGCGTCCGGGCCAGGGGGGCCAGATAATGCCTGTCCTCCAGGCGCAGACCCACCTCCTCCAGGGCTTCCCTCTGCGCGGCGGCGCGCGGGCTGATGTCCGCCGGGTCGGCCTTGCCCCCCGGAAATGCCATGTGGCCCGACCAGGGGTCTCCGTCCCGCTGCGCCCGGCGGATCACGCACAAGGCCGGGGCGCGCTCGTCCCCCGCGAAAACCAAGGCCACCGCCGCCACCCTTGTTCCGGCGGCGTCCACGCCGCTGCGCCCGCCCGCTCCGGCGTCGTCCGGCGGGGCGCCGGCCAGGGCCTTGCGGATAGTGGTGATGGACACGCTCGGCGGGGAGTCTCCGCCGGGAAGGTTCCCAACCTTGCCGGAATTGCTGGAAGTCATGCTTTGGGCCGCGGATGTACCGTAAGATGGGTTAAGCAGGGCGTGCAGCCACTATACCCCTACAATGGAAAAGGCACCACCGCGCGGCATGTCCGCCGCGGCCTCAGACCTGTTCCTCCCCGAAGGGTCCCGCCGCGGCCAGCTGTTCCTCCGTGTTGAAGTCGCCCAGCTCCTCGCCGTCAAGGATCAGCACGCAGATTTCGTCCTGGAATTCCTCCAGAAAGCCCAGCAGCCCGTCGTCCCAGCCACCGCTGAGAATGCGGGGCACGGCCCAGGCGGGAAAAAACACCGGATGGCCGGTATGGCCGCCGGCCCGCAGCTTCCAGATGTTCTCCGGCTGTCCGCGCACCGCCTCCACGGCCTGATCCCAGCCCATGGCGGAAATGAACGGCGCGTCCACCGGCCAGCACCAGAAGCCTTCGATGCAGCCGCCCGCCTGAAGCGCCGCCTGCACGGAGGCCAGCATGGGCCGCGCGCCGTCGCTCTCCACCAGCGCGGGCAGCGGCGGGGGCAAGGCTGACAGCAGATTATCCACCTCCTTGCGGAAGGCCGGGTCCACCGTGAGCGTCACCGGGGAGGCGGATTCCCGGCAGCGCTCCAGGATGCGCTCCAGGAAGGTGGCGCCTTCGAAGCGGGTGAAAATCTTGGGCTGCCCCATGCGCCTGCCGTGCCCGGCGCCCAGCAGCAACACCGGCTGTCCCTTCATACGCCCTCGATGACGCGGCGGTACGCCTTGTCGAAGCCGCGCTCCTGCAACAGCCCCTCGTCCGCCTGAAAGACCCGGCAAAGGGCGTCCAGCACCGCGCGGCGGTCCAACCCCTCCACTCCGCCAGCCGCCTCGCGCATGCGGGCGATGCGCTCCACGATCTGGACGTAGCCGAACCTGCCGGGCCGCGGATCATTCATTGCCGTTCTCCACCAGGGAGGCCAGCACGGCGAAGTAATCCGGGAAGGTCTTGGCCACGCAGCCCGGATCGAGAATCGTCACCGGCTCCGGGCCGCAGGCAGCCAGGGAAAAAGCCATGGCCATGCGATGGTCGTCATAGGTGGCGATGACCGCGGAGGTCAATTGCGGCGGGGGATGGACGATCAGGTGCGCCTCGCCCACCTCCGTGCGCGCCCCCAGCTTTTCCAGTTCCGTGGACACCGCCGCCATGCGGTCCGTCTCCTTGACCCGCCAGTTGGCGATGCCCCGCAGGGTGGTGGGCCCCTCCGCGAACAGGGCCGCCACGGCCAGGGTCATGGCGGCGTCCGGCAGGCCGGCCAACTCCGCCTCGATGCCACGCAGGGGGCCGTTGCCGCCGCTGACCTCGATGGCCTCCGGCTCCCAGGTCACGCGGGCGCCCATCCGCTCCAGCAATGCGGCGAAGCGGGCGTCGCCCTGCAGGCTCGCGCTGCCGCAGCCCGCGACCCGCACCGTGCCGCCGGTGATGGCCGCCCCGGCCAGAAAGTAGGAGGCCGAGGAAGCGTCCCCCTCCACGTGAGCGCGGCCGGGGGATTGGTAGCGCTGTCCGGCGGCCACCTCGTAGCGCCCCGCGGCCGGCTCGGCGACCCGCACCCCGAAGCGCTCCATCAGCCCGCAGGTCATCTTCACGTAGGGCTCGGAGGTCAGGCGGTCCACCACCCGCACGGTGACCGCCCCGCCGGCCAGGGGCGCCGCCATCAACAGGGCGGTGATGAACTGGCTGCTGGTCTGGCCGCTGATGGCCGCCTCGCCCCCGCGCAGGCCCTGGGCCAAGATGCGCAAGGGGGGATAGCCTTCCCGCCCCGGATATTCGATGCTGGCCCCGAGCTGCCGCAGGCCGTCCACCAGATCGCCGATGGGGCGCTCGTGCATGCGCGGCACCCCTTCCAGCACGTATTCCCCCCTCCCGCCGGCCAGCACCCCGGCCAGGGGGCGCATGGCCGTGCCCGCGTTGCCCAGGTGCAACCTGTGGTTGCCGCCCGGCAGCGGCCCCCCGCAGCCCTGGACCGTGAGCGAGCCCGAGGCCGGCTCGCCCTCCACGGCCACCCCGAGCTGCCGCAGGGCCGCCACCATGACCCGCGTGTCCTCGGAGTCCAGCAGGTTTTCGATGCGGGTCTCCCCTTCAGCCAGGGCGCTGAGCAGCAGCATGCGGTTGGACAGGCTCTTGGAGCCGGGCAGCTGCACCTCCCCCGAGATGCGGGCGATGGGTTGCAGCACCAGCGATTCCGGCGCTTCCGGCATTCCGGGGTTTTTCACCTTTTCGGGGTTTTTCACCTTCTCTATTTCTCCGTTTCTTTTTCTATGGGCTTCCGTTGCCTTGCGCCCCTTTCCGCCGAAGCGGCGTTCGATGCACACAGAGACGCGTATAAGATGCTGTAGACCGCTGATTTCGCTTGGGTCCGCCACTAAAAGTGTATATAAGGACGAAAAAAAAGCACAATCAATTCCCTTCCCGGGCGGCAGGAATCCTGGGGAATGCTCCGGCAGGCCGGAAGGACAGACTCCATAACCAGCCGGGATTCGCGCTGAGCAGCCCGCTCGGCATCATCTCATGGGAGAGTCAGGCATGGGAGGCAGTTACGCAGAGTTTTTCCGCCGTTCGCTGGACGACAAGGAAGGCTTCTGGGCGGAGGAGGCGGAAACCATCCACTGGCACCGCAAATGGGACAAAGTGCTGGACTATTCCAAGCCGCCGTTCTGCAAGTGGTTCGTGGGCGGCGAGACCAACATCTGCTACAACGCCGTGGACCGCCACCTGGAGGAGCGGGGGGAGCAGAATGCCATCGTCTGGATTTCCTCCGAGGTGGGGCAGACCCGCGAAATCACCTACCGGGAACTGCATGCCGAGGTGCAGCGCTACGCTGCGGTGATGCGGGAGTTGGGGCTGGAAAAGGGCGACCGGGTGATCATCTACCTGCCCATGATCGCCGAGGCGCTGATCGTCATGCTGGCCTGCCTGCGCCTGGGCGCCATCCACTCGGTGGTGTTCGGAGGCTTCGCGCCCCATAACCTGGCCCAGCGCATTGACGATGCCCGGCCCAAGCTGCTGATCACCGCCGATGCGGGCATGCGCGGGGGCAAGCCCTATGCCTACAAACCGCTGGTGGACAAGTCCATCGAGCTGTCCGAGCATCCGCCGCAGCACGTGCTGCTGGTCAACCGCGGGCTGGACGGGGAGATGAATATCGTGTCCGGGCGGGACCTGGACCTGCTGGCCCTGGTGGCGGAGCAGAAGGACGCGGAGGTGGATCCGGTGTGGGTGGAGAGCTCCCACCCCTCTTACATCCTCTACACCTCCGGCACCACGGGCACGCCCAAGGGCGTGCAGCGGGACACGGGCGGCTACGCCACGGCCCTCACCTCGTCCATGAAGCGCATTTACGGCTGCAATCCGGGCGAAACCTACTGGGCCACCTCGGACATCGGCTGGGTGGTGGGCCACTCTTACATCGTGTACGGGCCCCTGCTCTACGGCATGACCACCATCGTTTACGAGGGCACGCCCATCAACCCCGATCCGGGGGTGTGGTGGAAGATCGTGGAGGACTACAAGGTGGACGTGATGTTCTCCGCGCCTACGGCCATCCGCGTCCTGCGCAAGCAGGACCCCAAGTACATGACCCAGCACGACACCAGCAGCCTGCGCTACCTGTTCCTGGCGGGTGAGCCCCTGGACGTCCCCTCCTACCACTGGGTGCAGGAGGCGCTGGGGCAGGAGGTGCTGGACCACTATTGGCAGACCGAGTCGGGCTGGCCCATGCTGGCCAACTGCGCGGGGGTGGAGCTGCAAAAGGTCAAGCCGGGCTCGCCCACCTTCCCGGTCTACGGCTGGAACCTGAAGGTGGTGGAGCCGGGCAGCGGCAAGGAACTGGCCGACGGGGAAAAGGGTGTGCTGGTGGCCGAGCCGCCCCTGCCTCCCGGCGCCCTGACCACCATATGGGGGGATGACGACCGGTTCGTGGAGTCCTACTACAAGAACTTCAAGGAGTTGCTCTACTACTCCGGCGACTATGCCATCAAGGACGAGGACGGCTACTTCTTCGTGCTGGGCCGCGCCGACGAGGTGATCAACGTCGCCGGCCACCGCCTGGGCACCCGGGAGGTGGAGGAGGCCATCAGCGGCCATCCCGCCGTCGCCGAGACCGCCGCGGTGGGCGTGAAGGACGAGATAAAGGGCCAGGCCATCGTGGCCTTCGTGGTGGTGAAGAACGACGTCACCATGAGCGAGGCGCAGATCGCCGAGGAGGTCAAAAAAACGGTGGACGACGTGGTGGGCGCCATCGCCCGCCCGCGGGAGGTGCACGTGGTCGCCTCCCTGCCCAAGACCCGCTCGGGCAAGGTGATCCGCCGCGCCATCACCGCCATGGCCGAAGGGAGGGACGTCGGCGACCTTTCCACCCTGGAAGACCAGGCGGCCATCGAGGGCATTGACCAAGCCATCAAGGACAAGGCCGGCAAGACCGGCGAATCGGCCTGAACAAACCCAATATCAGCCGCCAGGGACAGGCCAAAGGCCGCCGGAATTCGGACAAAAAAACGCGTAACTGGTTGTAAGAAAAAAGGAATTGGGTTCGTTTGGAAAAAAATATATTCCCGCGGCGTAAGCGGACAGACTCCGCCGCGCTTCAAAGGGAACATTTCATCCCTAGCCTACCACCACGGCGGAACGGGGGCGAGAGCCAGCGGCGGCAACATCGGGCCAACCCGCGCCACAACCCCCGTTAATACCCCATGGCCTTCTGGCTGCCCCTGCTGAAAGCGGTTCACATCATGGCCGTCATCTCCTGGATGGCGGGGCTGCTCTACCTGTACCGGCTGTACGTCTACCACCGCGCCGAGACGGAGCCGGTGGTGATGGCGCGCTTCCGGGTGATGGAGCGGCGCCTGTGGCTGGCCATCACCGTGCCGGCGGCGTGGCTGGCCGTGCTGACGGGGCTGGGCATGATCGCGCTGCTGCCTTGCTTTTACCTGCCCCAGGGCTGGCTGACGGTAAAGCTGGCGCTGGCGGCCGCGCTGCTGGCGGTTCATTTTCTGGCCGGGAGATACCGCAGGCAGTTCCTTGAGGCGCCCTTCCCCCTGAGCGAAAAGGCCTTCCGCTTCCTCAACGAGGCGCCCACCGTGCTGATGATCGCCATTGTGCTGCTGGTGGTCTTCCAGCCCGCCTGGTGGCGCTGGGCGGGCTGTTGAG
>CBDUSX010000198.1:0-5852 GCA_965369935.1 uncultured bacterium | reverse complement strand
AATTGGAAATCGAAAGCCCTCGTGTGGAACTACAAATTGAATTGAGATCGAAATAATAACACGAAATTGCGTCCGATTCAATCCGGGCGCAGCCCGCTCAGACCGGCGCCTCGCCGAATCCGAACAGGCTTTCGCACCAGCCCCCGATTTGCAGCAGGCTTTCCTCCTCGTGCTCTCCCGCGATCAGTTGCACGCCCAGGGGCAGGCTGTCACCGCTCAGGCCGGTGGGCAGGGCCAGGGAGGGGATGCCGCACAGGCTCCAGGGGCGGTTGAAGCGGGCATCCCCGGTCGTGTTCTGGGTCAGCTCGGGCGGGGTGGTGACGGCGGCGGGCATGATCGCCGCATCCACCTCGGCCAGCGCCTCGGCGATGTCCTTGCGCATCATCTCCCGCTGGCGGCGGGCCTCGATGTAATCGGTGGCCTTCATGGCCTGGCCGGAACGGATCAGGTCCGACAGGTTGTCGGAATACAGGTGCCGGCCTGCGGCGAACATGTCCTTGTGATAAGCCGCCGCCTCGGTGGCCATGATGATCTGGTGAATTTCATCCAGGCTCCTGAAGCTGTCCGGCAGGGGCATCTCCACGATTCTGGCCCCGCTTTGCTCCAGGCGCAGGCAGGCCTTTTCCAGATTGAGCAGGCATTCCGGGGAGGACTCCAACTCGAAGAAACCCCGCACCCGCCAGACTTTCCCCGGCGCCCGCGGCAGCAGGGCCGGGGGCAGCTTGTCCCTGGTGGATTGCCAGTCCAGCTCGCGCGCGCGGCGCATCAGGTGCCAGAGCAGGTGGGCGTCCTCCACCTTGCGGGTCAGGCATCCCACGTGATCCAGCTGCCAACTCAGCGGCACCACCCCCCGGGTTGAAATGTCGTCCAGGCCGGGCTTGAACCCCACGATCCCGTTGAAGGCCGCCGGGCGCAACACCGATCCCGCCGTCTGGGTGCCCAGGGCGGCCAGGCACATGCGGTCGGCCACCGCGGCGCCGGAGCCGGCGCTGGAGCCTCCGGGGGAATAGGCGATGTTCCAGGGATTGTGGGTCGGCGAGGGGTTGCTGTAGGCGAATTCGGTGGTGACGGTCTTGCCCAGAATGATGGCCCCGGCCTCCCGCAGGCGGGCCACCGAATCCGCGTCGGCCTCCGCCACGCCGCCCGGATAAGCTTCCGAGCCCGCGCGCGTTTCCATCCCCTTCACGTCGAAGATGTCCTTGACGCCCAGGGGGATGCCGTGCAGCGGTCCGTGCCAGCGCTGGCGTGCGGCCTCGCGGTCCATGCGGCGCGCGGCTTCCAGCGCTTCGTCCGCGTGCACCGTCACCCATGCATGGAGCTCCGGCTCGCGCTCTTCGATGCGCTCCAGGCAGGAGAGCACCAGCGCCTCGGAACTCAGTTGCCCCCTGCGCATGCGCTGGCCGGCATTGAACAGGGACAACTCTCGTGGTTCGGTCATCAACGGCGCTCCTTGGGGGCGCTGGGGCCGCGCGGTGCAAAAAAGGGACGGCCAAGCTTAAAGGGATGTGCGGCAAAAAGAAACCGTGGGGCCTCAATACCCCTCCGCCGTGCCTTCCCGCCGGGGGTCCACCCCTCCATGAAGCATTCCCGTGGCGAGGTCAATGCGGATGCCATGCAGGCCGCTGTTCTGCTCCCGGATGCGCACCTCGTGGCCCAACCGCCTCAGGCGCTCCGCCAGGTCATCCGCCCCTGGCGCGGGCTCCAGGACGGTGCGCTTGCCGAGGTGGGTGGCGTGGGGCGCCGCGATGGAGTCCTGCAGGTCCCTGCCCGCGCCCAGCACCTCCAGCAGCACCCGCGCCACGTACTGGATGATCCGCGAGCCCCCCGGGGAGCCGAGCGCCAGCACAGGCTGTCCGTCCTTGAGCACGATGGTTGGGGCCATGCTGCTGCGGGGCCGCTTGCCTCCTTCCGCCCGGTTGGCGATGGGCTTCCCCTGCGCATCGGCCGGCCGCGCGCTGAAGTCGGTAAGCTGGTTGTTGAGCAGAAAGCCGCGGCCCGGCACCACCATGGCGCTGCCGAAGGCCTGCTCGACCGAGGAGGTCAGGGCCACCACGTTGCGCGCCTCGTCCACCACGGACAGATGGGTGGTGGAGGGATGCTCGCTGGAGAAGCCTCTCCCGGCCGCCGCCGGCGCGCCCTCGGGCACGCCCGCCTCCACCGGGGCCAGGGCCCCCGCCCAGTCCAGGGAGGCGGCCCGGCGGCTTGCATAGCCGGGAGCCAGCAGGCCCCCCACGGGCACCCGCACGAAGTCCGGGTCGGCCAGGTAGCGGGCCCGGTCCGCATAGGCCAGCCGCGCCGCCTGCACGAAGCGGTGAATGCGCTGTGCCGGGTGCGCATTCGCGGCGGGCCGCGGGGCTAACTCCAGCAGGTGCAGCAACTGGAACGCGGTCACCCCGCCGGAGGAAGGCGGGCCCATGCCGTAGAGCGTATAACCGCGGTAGCGCCCCCGCACCGGCGTCCGCTCCGGTGCGTCGTAGTCCGCCAGGTCGCCCGCCGTCATGCGTCCGGGATTGACGGGCGCCGTCCGCACGGCGCGCACGATGTCCCGCGCGATTTCCCCCCGGTAGAAGACCGCGCTGCCCTGCGCGGCCAGCAGGCGGAGGGTGGCCGCCAGATCCCGCTGCACGAGCCGGTCTCCGGCCTTCAGCGGCGCTCCGCCGCTCCCGAAGAAGACCGCGCGGGTGGCGGGGAATCCGGCCAGCCGCTTCTTGTGCCGGGCCAGCGCCTCGGCCAGCCGGGGGGAGACCACGAAGCCTTCCCCGGCCAGCCGGATGGCGGGCTCAAGCGCCCTGGCCAGGGACAGGCGGCCATGGCGCCGCACGGCCTTTTCCAGGGCCAGCACCAGGCCCGGCACGCCCACCGCGTTGCCGCCGGTGATGCGCTCGGGATAGAACCGTTGGGGCTTACCGTCCGGCTGAAGAAACATCTCCGGGCCGGCCGCGGCGGGAGCCTTCTCGCGCCCGTCAATGGCGATCACCTTGCGCCCGCCGGCCAGGTAGATCAGCAGAAAGCCCCCGCCCCCGATGCCCGAGGACTGCGGCTCCACCACGTTGAGCACGAACTGGGCGGCGGCCGCGGCGTCCACCGCGTTGCCTCCGGCCCGCAAAGCCGCCAGCCCGGCGCGGGTGGCGTGCCCATTGGCCGTAACCACCATCGCGTGCCGGGCGGTGATGGGGGCAGCGGCGGGGGCTTTATTTTCCGGGCGGGCCCCTGTTTCCGGATCGGTCTGGCTCTGGGCGGAGAGGGCCGGGGGCCACAGGACGCACAACAGGATCGCCAGCACCGCCGGCCCGGCGGCCATTCCCGCATGGCGGGAGGCATGGCGCGGGACGCGGCGGGGGCTGCTCCTTCCGGCCGCGCTAAAAGCCCGCATCGGGCCCCGCCAGGAATTCAAGTTCCGCCGGCTTGTCCGTCCGCCCCAGCAATTTGTTGCGATGGGGAAACCTTCCGTAGGTGGAGATGACCTCGCAATGGGCTTCCGCATACTCGCGGTTCCGGGCCAGGGCTTCCTTTAGCGCCGGATCGTCCGTCTCCGCGAGGGCTTCGTATTTTTGCACGGACAGTTTCTGCATGGTGCGATTTTCGCTGTGCATGAGCGGCATATAAAAGAACGATGCCTCCATGGGCGCGAGGCGCGAATCGAACCCGCGCGCCAGACCCTCCAGGCACGCCGCCAGGGCCGCGGGGTCCTGGGCGAAGGCCCTTGGGCTGTCACGGTATATGTTCCGGGAGAACTGATCCAGCAGGATGATATAAGCCAGAGCGCCGCGCGGAAATTCCCGCCAGTGATCGTACCTGCCCTGCAGGGCCCGCTCCAGGTGGAGCGAAAAATCCCGGCGCACCTCCTCGTCGAATTCCGGATTTTTCTTGAACCAGAGTTCCGCATTCCGCAATGGCTCGCCGGGATCTGAGCCGAACCAGAAGCGCAGCAGGTCTTCCGGTTGCAGGCCGTCGCCGGATTCGCTCATGGCCGCTCCTCCTCCATTTCCTTGCGCGCCTCGGAGATGATCCACTCGCGGAAGGCCAGCACCTTCGGCCGCTCGGCGTTGGCCTGCGGGCAGACCAGAAAGTAGGCGAACTGCTCGGACAGGGTCAGCTTGAAGGGCCGCACCAGCCGTCCGCTGGCCAGGTCCGCGGCCACCAGCACCCGCGTGCTGATGGCGACGCCCTGCCCTTCGATGGCCGCCTGCAGCATCAGCGCATCGTCGCTGAACATGGGCCCGCGCTTCGGGTCCACCCCTTCCATTCCGTGCGCCGCCATCCACATGCTCCACTCGTGCCCCGGCTCGGCGTGCAACAGGGTGTGATGGCGCAGGTCCCGCGGCTTCTTCAGGGGATGGGGGCCTTTCAGCAGCGCGGGGCCGCACACGGCCAGCAGTTCTCCGGGCAGCAGCCGCTCCCGGTGCAGGCCCGGATAGTCGCCCAATCCGTGGCGGATGCCCAGGTCCACGTCCTCCCGCGAAAAGTCCACGAGCTCGTTGTTGGCGCTGATGTGCACTTCAATCTCCGGGTGCCGCTCCCGGAAGCGGCCCAGCCTGGGCACCAGCCATTTGGCGGCGAAGGAGGGCAGCACGCTGATGATGAGCGGCCCGCTGCTGTCCCGGGCCGCCAGCTTGTCCACCGTGCCCGCAATGCGCTGGAAGGAATCCCTTAAGGGCCCGAGCAGGGTCTGGCCCGCCTCGGTGAGTTCGATGGCGCGGGTGAGCCGCCGCAGGAGGGGCAGACCGAGTTCTTCCTCCAGCCCCTTGACCTGTTGGCTCACGGCACCGGGTGTGACGTGAAGCTCCCGCGCCGCTTCCTTGAAGCTCAGATGGCGCGCCGTGGCCTCGAAGGCCCGCAGGGCGTTGAGGGAAGGGAGATCGTAAGCCATGGGTTAGCTGGGCTAAATCATGTTGTCAAATAATATGGTTTGTCAAAACCACGCCGATATTGGAATATTCTATTGTATTTGCGGATCAAGAGCAAACCTATTTCACAGAAGGAGAGCATCATGTCTTCAGAAACACTAAATCATACAGGCACCTTCGCCGGGCTCGTGAGCAGGTCCGGATCACGCCGGATTCCCTTCCCGGCCCACGGTGCGCGGCCGCGCCAAGCACGCGCTTCCTTTCTGGCGGAGGCCCTTGCCACCGTGCAACTGTGGGTGGAGCGCTCCCGGCAGCGGCGGGCGTTGATCGCCATGGAAGATCGCCTGCTGGACGACATCGGCATCAGCCGGGC
This sequence comes from uncultured bacterium, assembly GCA_965369935.1. Lineage (GTDB taxonomy): Bacteria > SAR324 > SAR324 > SAR324 > JACQKK01 > JAPUIH01. Next base: position 632 of record CBDUSX010000198.1, on the reverse strand, counting down.
CGAGGCCGACCGGGAATACCGCAAGCCCTTCTGGAGGGCCTGAGCGGTGCGGGTCTACCCTGTCCTTCTGGACTGGCCTTCCGGCCGGTCTTTCGGGCGGGGTAGAGCGTTGGCAAGCGCGCCGCCCTTGTGTTAGTCCTGTATGCTGGTTACAGCGGCACGTGGGATTAATGACCTCCGTGCAATGCCCCCCTCCCCCCGACCCCGTGGGGGGAGGCACGCTTGTCCGATAAGCACCCGTCCATGATCAAGCTCACCTACTGCCTCAATCGCCTGCCCCACCTGACCCGCGAGGCTTTTCTGGACTACTGGCTCAACACCCACGGCCCACTGGTGCGCGAGCACGCGGAGGCGCTGAATATCCGGCGCTACGTTCAGTTGCACAACCGGGACGACCCGGCCAACGAGCGGCTGCGCGATCTGCGTGGCGCGCCGGAGGCTTTCGACGGGGTGGCGGAGTTGTGGTGGGACGGCAAGGAAGCCATGGAAGCGGCCCACTCCTCTCCCGAGGGCCGCGCCGCGAGGAAGGCCCTGATGGAAGACGAGAAAAACTTCATTGACTGGGCGCGCTCGCCGATGTGGTTCGGGGAAGAAAAGGTCATCATCGAGGGGTGAAGGGCCCGCGGGAGAAA
>CBDUSX010000197.1:0-5872 GCA_965369935.1 uncultured bacterium | reverse complement strand
ACCCCGCCATGGGCAGCGCCCTTTGCGGCAGCCTGAAGCAATTCTCCTGAGCGGCCCTCCGCCGGGCGGAAGTTGCCCGGCCGACGAAAGGCAGCGGGCGAATTTTTTTGTTAACAACATCTAATTATTCAGATATCCTAATATTATGATTTAACTCAAACACGAGGAACGATGAATCAATTGCTGCGGAAAGAAGACCTTGGCGAGATGATGCGCGACATGTTCGAGCATCACGGGAAGGACATCGAGCGCGCGGTGCGCAGCCTGAAGGTGATCGCCCATCCCGCGCGGCTGCGCATTCTGTGCGTGCTGAGCACAGGCGAATACACGGTGCAGGAGCTGGAGAAATACGTGGGCGTGTCCCAGTCCACCCTGTCCCAACACCTCTCGCTCCTTAAGGACCGGGGAATCGTCACCTCGCGCCGAGAAGGCAATTACTCCTTCTACAGCATTGCGGAGCCTGGCTATATCAATCTGTTCATGCTGGTGAAAGAGATGTTCTGCCAGTAAATTTTTTTGCACCATAATATTCAAAAATCCGAATATATACATTAATACATGTAGAGGTACTTATGTTGAAGCAATCCCTGATCGAGTTTTCGATCCGCCATCCGAAATGGATCATCACGGCCAGCGCATTGGTCACGTTTGCGTTCCTGGCGGCGTTCCCCAGCCTGACCACGGACACCGATCCGGTCAAGATGCTGCCCCAGGACAATCCGGCGATCACCCTTTACAACCAGGTCAAAGACGAATTCCGCGTCAGCGACATGGTGGTGCTGGGGGTGGAGAGCCGGGACGGCGCCTCCCTGTTCACCGTGGATGGCCTGACGCGCGTGCATGGCATGACGCAGGAGATCCTGGAGATCGAGGAGCCCCCGCCCGGCGACGGCCTCGGCCGGCGCATTCTGGAGGCGGTCCGCTTTCGGCGCGGGGAAAGCGCGGCGGGGACGCAAGACCGGCGGATTCTGGTGCGGGAGGACGTGATCTCCCCCAGCACGATTGACGACATCGTGCGCAACGCCGCCGGCGAATTGCAGCTGCAGCCGCTGATGGCCGGGCCGCCCCGCACGGAGGCCGAAGCCGCCTCCATTCTGGCAAGCATCAACGGCAATCCGATTTTCAGGGGCAAGGTCAGCGCCGAGGACGGCAGCCTGGTGGCGATATACGTGCCCCTGCGCAAAGGCAAGAAGGATCGCAGCCACTTTCTCGGGGAGGAGATCAAGCGCATCGTGGCCAGGCACCTGGGCCCCAACCAGCGCTATTACCTGGCCGGGCTGCCCCTGGCGGAAACCACCTTCGGCACCGAGATGTTCGTGCAGATGGGGTTGTATGCGCCCGCCGCGGGGCTGGTGATCTTCGTGCTGCTGCTGTTCTTCTTCCGCAGCGTGCAGATGGTGACCGCGTCCATGCTGGTGGCCATGATGACGGTGATCTGGGCCATGGGCGCGCTGATCTATGCCGGGCAGACCATCCACATCATGAGCTCGATGATCCCCATCTTCCTCATGCCCATCGCGGTGCTGGATTCCGTCCATATCCTCAGCTCCCTGCACGACCGGATGGCCCGGTTCAAATCGCGGGCCGAGGCGGTGCGGGAGGTGATGGGCACCCTGTACAAACCCATGCTGTTCACCTCCATCACCACCGCGGTGGGTTTCGCCTCCCTTTCCCTGACGGACATTCCCCCCGTGACGGTTTTCGGACTCACCGTGGCCTTCGGCGTGGCCGTGGCCTGGCTGCTTTCCATGCTGTTCATACCGGCCTATTTCCTGCTGCTGCCCGAGCGCTCCCTGCGGAACTTCGCAAGCAGCCCCGGCGGCCGCCGTTCGCCGGTGATGGAGGTGGTGCAGCTGTTCCGCGGCATCGCCTCTCATTCCCCGCGGGTGGTCGTGCTGGCGGCGCTGGCCGCCCTGGTGGTCTCCTACGTGGGCCTGCGCCAGATCATCATCAACGACAACCCCGTGCGCTGGTTCAAGCAGCAGCACCCGCTGCGCGTGGCGGACCGGGCCATGAACCACAAGCTGGCCGGCACCTACATGGCCAACTTGGTCTTCTCCCTGCCGGCAACCCCTGATGCGGGGGCCGCGGACAAGGAGCAAGAGAACGCCGGCGATCAGTTCGCCGCCGCCGAGTTCGCGGAAGGAGACGATGCGGAACAGCGCGCCCCCTCCATCCGGAATGCGGAAGCCGTGGCCTACATGGGCCGCGTCGCGGACTTCCTGGGCAAGGTGCGTGATTCAGACGGCCGGCCCCTGGTGGGCGGGATCACCTCGATCCTGGACATCCTGCGAAAGGTGGGGGCGGTGGCCTTCGACGATCCGGCCCTGCCCGGCAGCCGGGAGAAGATCGCCCAGTACATGTTTCTCTTCGAGTCCGGCGACCGCAAGAAAGGGCGGGACATGTGGAGATTCATCACGCCGGGAGAGTCACGCTCCGCGCAAATGTGGATTCAACTCAAGAACGGCGACAACCAGACCATGAATCTGCTGATGGCGGAACTCGCCGGTTTCATGAAGGCCAACCCCCCGCCGGTGCTGCAAGCGCCCGGCGCAGCCCCCGAGCGCTTAAGCATCCGCTGGTCGGGCCTGACCCAAATCAACAGCGTCTGGCAGGAGCAAATGGTCAGCGGCATGGTCAAGGCGCTGGCCGGCGCCTATCTGGTGGTGTTCGTCATGATGGCGTTCCTCTTCCGCAGCCTGCGCTGGGGGTTGCTGGCCATGCTGCCGCCGACCCTGACCATCGTCATAATCTACGGCGCGATCGGGTTCAGCGGAAAGTTCTACGACATGCCCATCGCGGTGCTGTCCAGCCTCACCCTGGGGCTTTCGGTGGACTTCGCCATTCACTTCATCGAGGGGGTGCGCCACACCCACGCCCGGCTGGGCGGATCGGCGCTGGACACCCTCCACGAGCTGTTTCACGGAACGGGGCAGGCCATCTGGCGCAACGTGTTGGTGGTTTCCGTGGGCTTCACGCCGCTGTTCTTCGCCTCCCTGGTGCCCTACGTCACCGTGGGCGCCTTCTTCTTCGCGATCATGCTGGTCAGTGGAATCACCACGTTGATTCTGCTCAGCGCGATCGTGATCATTTTCCATCCGTGGCTGCCCGGATTTGGGCCGGGCCGCATCAATGCAGAACCTGCAACGAGGAGTTGAGTGATGTGTGTGGAACGTATGCATCGTTTGTTGATGGCCGCCATGATTACCCTGGCGGCGGGTTTGGTCATCGCGGGCAGCAGCTTCGCCCTGGTCATCCTGTTCTTCATGGCCGGAATGCTCGTTACCTGGGCGGCGGTGAATTTCTGCCCGTCCTCATGGCTGATGAAAAAATTCGGGATGAAAACCTGCGGGTTCAAGGTCTGATCCCCAACCCTGCGCCCCGCCGGCCACCGGCCGGGCGCCGCAACGAAAGGAACGTCATGAAAGCCCTGCGCGCTGTCTTTTTCCATGCCTTTGCCCTTGCCATCGTCCTGCCGGCCGGCTGGCTGTTCCAGGTTCCCGGCGCCTTCGCCGCCTCCGCCGGCGAGATCGTCCGCGAAGCCAGCCTGATCTCCTACTACGCCGGGCGCGACGGGCGGTCGCAAATGTTGATGAAGGTCTATCGGACGGGCAGCAGCAAGCCCATCTCCAAGCTGTTCTACATGCTCAGGTTCGACGTGGAAGAAGGCGGAAGACAGGAGTTCTTCCTCTACTTTGTCCGCCCTTCGGATATCCGCCGCACCACCTTTCTGGTGCACAAATTCATTGACCGGGACGACGTCCGCCGCATGTACATTCCCGCTTCGGACAAGGTGCTGGCCATCGCCGGAAGCCGCAAGCAGGACCCGTTCATGGGCTCCGACTTTTCCTATGAGGACGTCTCGGGCCGCCATCCCTCCCGGGACAGGCACACGCTTGTCGGAGAGGAAAAGCTCAACGGGCGCGAGGTCTATGTCACCGAAAGCATCCCCAAGGCGCGGGAGCCCAGGACGGCCAAAATCAAGGCCTGGATAGACAAGGCCAACTACCTTCCCCTGAAGGTCGAGTTCTACAACCACGAGGGCAAGATCTACAAAATTTACAAGGCGGAAAAGATCGCCGTCGTGCAGGGCCACCCCACCGTCATGAAGCGCACGATGGTCTCGCCCCTGGAAGGCACGCGCACGGTGATCCTGCTCAATCCGAAGAAGGTGCAGTACGACATCGGCCTGCCCCGCTCGCTGTTCCAGGAGCGCTCGCTGAAGAATCCGCCTACGAAATACCTCAAGTAACAGGCGCAGGAAATATGAAGGCCCGTAAAATGAAAACACGAATCGCACAGCCGTTGCGCCTGCTCGCCCTGGGGCTGCTGTTCGCCGCCCTCGGAATATCCGCCCCCGCCGCATGGGCACAGACCGGGCAGGGCGGGAGCGGCGGCCAGCCTCCCGCCGCGGACGGGACCGCCGCACCTGAGCGCGGAGAGCAGGAAGGCGCGGAATCTGCTGAAGGCTCCCAGGACGAATTCGAACAGGCCTTCGCCGGGGAGGGGGAAGAAGGGAGCGGGGAGGAGGGCGGGCCCCAGCTGAATTTCTCCGCCATGCTGGAGCTGGAGCAGGGCACGCACATCGGCCCCGCCGGCGTCCAGAACAGAACGACCGTGCTCGGCAACCGGCTCTTGCGGCTGGCGGGCACGCTGGATACCGGCCGGGGGACGCTGCTGGTCAAGCTGGACGTGCTGGACGACACCGTCACGAGGGAGACCACCCTGCGGGTGCGCGAAGCCCGGGTGCTGTTTTCGCCCGCGGAGTGGCTGGACGTCAGCGTGGGCAGGCAGGTGGCGACCTGGGGCGTCGGCGACCTGCTCTTCATCAACGATCTGTTCCCCAAGAACTGGCAGGCTATCTTTCTGGGCCGCGACCCGGAGTTCTGGAAGGACAGCGCCAGCGCCCTGCGCCTATCCATCTTCATGGGCGACTGGACGTGGGACCTCGTGAACCACCCGGAATTCGCCCCGGACACCACGCCCATCGGATGCCGCTTTGCCGTGTTCGACCCCAACGCCCAGCGGCTTAACGCCAGGCCGGAGCTATGCGGCCAATCGGGGGCGGCCTTCACCCCCGCCGGAGACCTCGCCGAAGGGGAGACGGCCACCCGGCTGAAGGTGCAGCTCGGCTCCCACGAGCTGGCCTTTTACGCCTACACCGGATTGTTCAAGAGTCCCCGCGGCCTGCGCTGGGCCGACGCGGCGGGAAACCCCACCGGCAACCAGACTCCCGTTCCCGGCCCCGGCGACGTCCTGCTGGTGCCCTATCATCCCCGCCTCAACGTCTATGGCATCTCCGAGGAGGGCCAGGTGGGCGCGGGCGTGCTTTCCCTGGAGGCCGGCTACTACGAATCGAAGGACGATCCCGCCGGCGACAACCCCCTCATCGAAAACTCGCTCTGGAAACTGCTGGCCGGCTACCGGCTGGACTGGACGGCTAATTTCGCGGCCGGCTTTCAGTGGTTCCGGGAAAGCATGCGGGATTTCGGGGCCTACCGCGCCAGTCTGCCGCCCACGCAGGTCACCGTGCCCCGCGCGCGCAACCGTGACACCTACACCGTGCGCCTGACCCTCAAGTTCCAGCAGGATACTTTGCGCATAAATCTCTTTCATTACGAGCGGCCCCGGGACAGGGACCGCTTCACCAAGCTCGACTTCAGCAAGCGCCTCACGGACCACGTGGTGATCGCCGCCGGAGTGAATGTCTTTGACGGCGCGCGGGGCTACGAAGACCGCGAATTCGGTATGCTGCGCGACGACGACAACGCCTTCTTCCGCGTCCGCTTCAGCATCTGAGTGGGTGCGGTGACCAGGGCGGTAAGTTGGCGGGCAGGCATGGGCGCCTCCATAGCCCCAACAAAAAAAGCCC
>CBDUSX010000196.1:0-5902 GCA_965369935.1 uncultured bacterium | reverse complement strand
CAGTCCGAAGGGAGGGGTTTCGCCGGGAAACCTTCGCGCAACCGGCAACTGCCGCCCCGGCCGTAGCAAAAAAGAACGCTTACACCTTGCGAAGAAGGTGATAGAAAAAGGCGCTTTCCATGCTCTGTTCCCCCTGTTCCACCTTGAATCCGTGCTGGCCAGCCTTCCACTCCAGCCAGCGATAGTGAACTCCCTCGGGATCGAACAGACGCGATTTGGCCTGCCCCAGCAGAAGTTCCAGCATCACCCGGTTCTCCTCCGCGGCATCGCCGGGGATGGTGAGCGCCCCACCCATCGCCTTCTCGCAGAACGTCTTGTTCCATTCCATAATGGGGTCCAGGTCCGCATCCTGGAAGGAGGTCTCGATCAGGTTCTTGGAACCGATGGCGCCCGGCCATGTGTATTCCACGACCTCCTCTAAGGCATTGAATATGAGGTTCCCCGAAGTGCCGGAGTCGTGCCGGATATCGAGCAGTTGGGATTTCACCGCAAACAGGATGCCTCCCGGCTTGAGCAAATTATGCGCGATGTTGAACTGCGCTTCCACCGCGTGCCGGGACATCACATTAAACACCTGCAGGGCCACGATGGCATCGAACCGCTCTTCCTGATTGTGGGCGCGCAAAAAGTCCGAAGGCTGGGGCGTGAGCGGCCGGGCAATGGCATCTTCGAGATGGGTGGCCTGAATAAACAGATTGTCGAGCAAATTCGAATTTGCGTCGTAGAGCAGTTCGCAGACCAGACCCGGCCCGTCACCGACTTCCAGAATCCGGGCGTTTTTTTTCAGCAGGGGCTTGAAAACCAAGTTTACCGCATTGTCGAGGTCCGCCGCGAATGCACGGTTGACGGCGAAGCGGTCCTTATGCCAGCCGATCATGTCCATGAACCGGCGGTAGGCGATAAACCCATGATAATGCCTGATAACCCGCAATTCCCCGATTCTTGCCAGCGTTGCGCGCACGTCGGGGAATTTGTCGAGAATCCGCCCGAATTCTTCGTAGCCGATGCGAAACACCACGCTGGGCTTCCTGCCTCCCACCTTCACGGTGGCCGTGGCGGGCGTTTTATTGAAATACGCGATCTCGCCCACCATGGTCACGGCTTCCCGGGCGCCCATGGACATGGCCTTTCCCTTTTCCCGGACTTGCACCAGCACTTTTCCGGTAAGGACGAAGTAGATGAACTTCGACTCCTGATCCTGCTTTACGATCAGCTCGCCCGGCGCATAGGTATACTCTTCGGCCTGACGCGCAATGGCGAGGATAGCCATGCCATTCAGTTCGATCCCATTGAGAAACTGAATCAACCTGGTGCGCAATTCCATAATCTGCGGGCTGTCCTTCAACTTTTCCATAGCTACCCGTCACTCTTCGTTGACGCACCCGGCCTCAGGGGTTTTCCGCCCGAGGCGTCTGCAGGCCCAACTCCGCGGAGTCCAGCAGGATGGTGACCGGCCCGTCGTTCACCAGATGCACCTGCATGCCGGCGCCGAACTCCCCCATGATCGCGGAAGGAACCCAACTGCGGCAGATGCCTCCAAACTCCTCGAACAACACCACCGCCTTCTCCGGCTCAAGCGCCCCCGAAAATCCGGGCCTGCGGCCCTTGCGGACATCGGCGTAGAGAGTGAACTGGGATACCACGGCCAAGCCGCCGCCCGCATCCAGCAGGGAGAGATTCATCCGTCCCTGGTCATCGTCGAAGATTCTCAAATTCACCATTTTGCCGGCCATGGGCTCCAGCAATTCGCTTCGGTCCCCGTGCTGAAATCCCACCAGGGCCAACAGCCCCGGACCGATTTTGGGCGTGGCGGAACCCCGGATGTCCACCCATGCCTCCATCACCCGTTGCAGCAGGATGCGCATGGAAAATTCATCCTCTTCCGGTAATAAACGTAATAAACAATGTTCCGGGTGCAGGCAAATGAATTGACCGGTCGAGCGTCGCAAATCCGGCCAAAAAAAATCAGCGCCGCATCACGACCCGGCCCCCGTGTCTGGCATCGGCCGTGCGGAAATCGAGGGTCTGCATCTTACCCGAAGCCTCGGGCAGGGAGGGTGCGATGGCCGCGTATTTGCCCAGGGCCGCAGCCGCAGCCGCAGGCGGCAGGAGCACCCGGCGGTTCTCCGCCGGAAATCCGAGCGCGATGGCGAAGGGGTCGTTTGCGTCAATCAGGAAGGGCTCGTCCCGCTCCAGGCGCAGCACGGCTATGTCCCGCAGCAGGCCCAGGGCGCGCTGCAATTGCAGGCCGCCCAGCCGCTGCCCGATGATGGGAGTCTCCTTCCCGTAGCGGATGCGGGGCAACGGCTTCCGCCCGCCGTGCTTTTTCACCGGCCCGGACGGAGCCACGGCCAGCACCAGTCCCTGCCTGTCCACGGTGGCAATCACGGACGGCGAAATTTCCACCTCCGCGGCGGGTTCCCGTTCCTGCATCACGATGGCTATCCGGCCCGGAAAAATGCGCCGCACGTCCGCGGCCCGCACCCGCGGCAACTGCCCCAGGCGCGCGGCAATCTCCAGGGGATCCAGTTCCCCCAGGGGCAGGCCCGGCCCGAATCCCGCCTGCCGCACCACGGCTTCGACCGGCAGCGAACGGTTGCCTTTCACCTCGACTTTCCGCAGGGGCGCAATCCACAGCGCGCGGCCCTCGACGATCATTCCCACCAGCAGCCACAGCACGGCCAGGGCGAAGACCGCTCGGGAGCCGTGCGCAGGGAGCCCTGCCAGGGCCGCCCGCCAACCGGTAGCATCATCCCGCACCGCAGTCTTCCCGCGCCGCGGCGGGCGCCGGGGCCGCACCCGTTGCGGCTGGTCACCCACGTGTCTGCGGAGGCTGCGCGGTTTGCCTTTCCGCCCTTTTTGCCGGGCGGGCCTATAGTCGAACATGCGAAACGCTCCCCGCAAGGGCCGGAAACGCCTCAGCGACAGGCTCGGGCGGTGGATGTGTGAGGTGGAGATGTGCCATTTCCATCCGTGGAACCGGCGCCATTCACAACTGAGGGGATTTGCAGGCGGCTAGAGCACCTGCAACTCGAGTTCGAGCTCAATCTGGTTCAGGCTATAGACCCTTTCCCGTACCAAGTCAACGAGCGCCAGCACGTCGGCGGTGCTGGCGCCGCCCCGGTTGACGATGAAGTTCGCGTGCTTTTCACTCACCTGGGCGCCTCCCAGGATTTCCCCCTTCAGGCCCGCTTCCTCGATCAGGCGTGCCGCATAGTCCCCGGGCGGATTCTTGAAGACAGAGCCGCAGTTGGGGAAATCCCGCGGCTGGGTTTCGCGCCGGTAGGTCTGGAAGGTCTGCGTGCGCCGCCGGATTTCCCGCGCTTCCATTTCTTCCAGGCGAAACTCCCCGCCCAGCACCAACACGCCCATTTGCCCGCGCAGGGGGGAGGAGCGATAAGCGAAGGGAATGCCCGCTGCCGGCTGGTTTTGGATACCCTGCCCGGCGCGGAAGCAACGCACGGACTGCAAAAAGCGGGCGGTCTCCCCGTCGTGGGCGCCGGCGTTCATGGCGATGGCGCCGCCGATGGTGCCCGGCACGGCGATCAGGAACTCCATCCCCCCCAATCCCCACTTGCGGCATTGCTCCACATAGGCGGCGTTGGCGCAGCCGGCTCCGGCATGGACGGCGTTTCCCTCCTTCCGGATTTCCTGAAACGCCTTGCCCAGGCGGATCACCAGGCCGCGCACCCCTTCATCGGGAACCAGGACGTTGGAGCCCTTCCCGATCACCAGATAGGGCAGCGCCGCCTCGCCGATCAGTTCGAACAGCGCCAGCAGGTCGGCCTCGGATTCCAGTTCCACCAGGCATTCCGCCGGCCCGCCGATACGAAGGGTGGTCAGCGGCCGCAGGGGCGCCTCCAGCTTTACGCGCGAATCGCGCAGGCACGCCTTCACCCTGCCCGTCCAGCCGTCGTTCACGATGTCCCGCCCTTCCGCGCTCCCTTTCACGGTGTCCCGCCCTTTCGCGTTCCCTTTCCCGATGTCCCGCCCTTCCGCGCTCCTTGCAGCAGGCGCGGCCCCAGCCCGGTGATGTCCCCGGCGCCCATGGTCACCAGCAGCCCCGGGGGAAGTCCGCCCGCTTGGGCCAACGCGGCCAGTTCATCCCAACTCCCCAGAGGGAATGCCCCGGGGTGCTGCGAAAGCCTGTCCAGGATGAGGCGGCTGCTCACCCCCGCTATGGGCTCCTCCCGCGCCCCGTAGATATCCGTCACGTAAATGCGTTGCGCCGGGCGCAACGCCTCCGCGAATTCCGCCGCGAAATAGGCGGTGCGGGAATACAGGTGGGGCTGGAAAACCACCGTCAACGGCTCCCCGTAGTGCTCCTGAAACATGTCCAGGGTGGCCCTGATTTCCGTGGGATGGTGGGCGTAATCGTCGAATATCCTGCAGCCGTAGGCCTGGCCCAGATACTGCTGCCGCCGCGCCACGCCGCGGAATTCGGCCAATCCCCGCAGGGCCGCCTCAACCGGCACGCCCGCTTCCAGCGCCAGGGCGAAGGCGCCCGCCATGTTGAGCGCGTTGTGCCGGCCCGCCAGGCGGCTGGCGAACCTGTGCTCCCGCCCTGCTTCCTGCAAGGACACTTCCATGCCGCCGGCGCCGTCCGGCTTCACGCCCACCTGCACGTCCGCCCCGGAAGCCATCCCGAAGGAGCGTTTGCGCCACTTTCCCTTTTCGGCCAGCTGGGCCGCGAGCGGGTCGTCCGCGCAATACACGAGCGGCTGATCTTCCGGCAGACAAGCCAGGAACTCCCCGAAGGCCCGCACCACGGCGTCCAGGCTGCCGTGCTGGTCGAGATGATCCGCTTCGACGTTGGTCAGCAGCACGGCCCAGGGGGAAAGCCCCGTGAAGCTGCCGTCGCTCTCGTCGGCCTCCGCCACCAGCCACCGGGAGCCGCCCAGGCGCAGGTTCCTGCCACCGAACTGCGGCACGTGCCCGCCCACCAACGCGGTGGGGTCCCATCCCGCAGCCTCCAGCAGCACGGCCAGGCAGGCAGTGCTGGTGGTCTTGCCGTGGGTGCCGGTGACGGTGAGGGCCCGCCCTTCGCGGGTCAGGGCGCCCAGCACCTGCGCGCGGTGAAACTCCGGCAGGTTTCGCCGGCGCGCCTCGCGGCGGATATCGTGATCCTCCCGCAAGGCGGTGGTGTAAACCACCGCCTGCGCGCCGTCCAGGCCCGAGGACGCGTGCCCCACCGCCACGGGAATTCCTTCGGCCGCCAGGTGGCGCAGGGTCTCCGAGTCCTGGGCGTCGCTGCCGGACACGGAGATGCCCCGGCGGTGGAGCACCTCGGCCAGGGCGCTCATGCTCACCCCGCCGATGCCCAGAAAATGGTAGTGCCATGCGGGATTGAGCACCATGCGCTCCCGGCGGCGCGATGTGGGGAGGGTTGCTGACGGCGATTGATCAGGCGATGAACCCGGCAAGACACCTCTTGCGGCAAATGGCCCGGTGGGAAACGGAGCGGCTCGACCTCAGGATGCAGCCTAACAAAGATGGGGTTGGGGCGAAACGAATTATTGCCGTCCCCGCGCAGCCAGGAAGCTTTCAGCACCCACGGCGACGAAAAAAACAAACCCTTGCGCCCCGCCTCCCGAAACGGAAGCGCGGCGGCAAGGGCGATACCTGCACAGAATTCACTCAGCCCATACAGCCCGGCAGGGCTCTAGCCGGACTTCGTTCCCTTTTCCCCGGAATCCGTGGCCGTCTTGACCGGCGTTTTCGATTTCCCACGGCATCCGCCCGCGCCTGCCGCAAAGCTGGTGCCGGCAAACAATATTCCCCCGGCCAGCACGACCACGAGCAGTACTGTTGCTTTCTTCATTGCCACGCTCCTTACGAGTTGGTGTGCGTTGCCATTCAAGGGCTGCACGATAACAGACGGCACGCTCCGGAGTCAATACCA
>CBDUSX010000195.1:0-5903 GCA_965369935.1 uncultured bacterium | reverse complement strand
ACCATGACCCACATCATTGCAGATGCCATGCGCGAGTCCATCAAGGCCTCGTCCTGGATTCGCCGCATGTTCGAGGAGGGCGCGCGCCTGAAAGCGGAGCTGGGCGCGGAGAACGTGTACGACTTTTCCCTGGGCAACCCCATCGTCGAGCCGCCGGAGAGATTCCACACCGCCCTGCGGGAACTGCTGGACGCGCCGCCGGCCGGGCTGCACCGCTACATCCCCAATGCCGGGCTGCCCGAGGTGCGCGCCTACGCCGCGGCCGAGTTGGCGGCCGCCACGGGCATGGCCTATGGGGCGGAGCATATGGTCATCACCTGCGGCGCGGCGGGAGGCATGAACATCGTGCTCAAGGCCCTGCTCAATCCGGGGGATGAGGTGGTGGCCTTCGCGCCCTACTTCGTGGAGTACGACTTCTACGCGGCCAACCACGGCGGAAAGCTCGTGCGCGCGGAGACCGGCGAGGCGTTTCAGCTCGATCTGGAGGCGCTGGAGCGCGTGGTCACGCCCCGCACGCGGGTCTTGCTCATCAACTCGCCCAACAACCCCACCGGCGTGGTGTACCCGCAAGACAGCCTGCGCGCCCTGGCGGGTTTTCTGGAGGACGCCTCGCGGAAGAATGGGCGGCCAATCTTCCTGGTCAGCGACGAGCCCTACCGGCGGGTCGTGTTCGACGGGCTGGAGGTGCCCTGGCTGCCGCCGCTGTATGCGCATACCATCGTCGTCACCTCCCACTCCAAGGACCTCGGGCTGGCCGGCGAGCGGGTGGGCTACGTGGCCGTGAGCCCCGGCATCGAGGGCGGCGCGGAACTGATGGAGGCGCTGATTCTGGCCAACCGCGTGCTGGGCTTCGTCAATGCCCCGGCCCTGGTGCAGCGGGTGCTGCCCCTGCTGAAAGACGAGCTGGCGGAGGTGGGGCACTACCAGCGCATGCGGGACCTGCTGCTGCCGCCCCTGCAGGAGATGGGCTATCAGGTCGTGCGGCCCCAGGGGGCGTTCTTCCTCTTCCCCCGCTCGCCCATCGCCGACGACGTGGCCTTCGTGCGGGCGGCGCAGGCCGAGCGGCTGCTGGTGGTGCCGGGCAGCGGCTTCGGAAGGGCCGGCCACTTCCGCATCGCCCTGTGCGTGCAGCCGGAGGTGATCGAGCGCGCCCTGCCCGTGTTCGAGAAGGTGTTCAAGGTGGCGAAAGGGTAAAGGGGTGCAGGGGCGAGGAGCCCCTGCTGGGGGTCGTCAGGGGGCAAAGCCCCCTGACCGACGTTCGCGGATAATCCGGCCTACCTCGATTCGGCGAGTTGCTTGAGGGTGTTCAGTTCGCGCTTCAGCTTTTGCTGCAGGGTGAAATTGTCCAACTGCGCGAAGATTTTCCCCTTCATCTGGGTGTAGCGGGTCTGCTGCCGCAGGGTCAGGGCCGTGCCGCCGGCGGAGGCGGCGAGGGTGTAGTCCGCGATGGAACTGAACCCGGCGGAGGTGATGGCCAGCCTCAGGGAGCGGTTGCGCTTGAAGGCCAGCACCTTGCTTTCCATCCGTCGGCGCGTCCCGCGGATCATCAGCACGTCCCGCCGGCGGGCGCCCACCCTTAACCCCCCCTCGGTCAGGGGGGTGGATTTCTCCAGTCCATCCACCCACTGGCTCAGTTGGGCCGGGTTGGTGAGCAGGGGATAGATCGCGGCGGCCGGGCGGCCGATCTGCACCGTGACCTCATTGCTGTAGGGGCGCTCCCAGTATATCTGCACGGCGGCGTAGCCCCCACCGACGATCGCCAGCACAATCAACAGCTTGAACAATCTTTTTATCATGGTGCCAATCTCCCTTTTTGCATGCCGTCCCTATTCTCCCAGGCGCAACACTGCCATGAAAGCTTCCTGGGGCACTTCCACTGTGCCGATCTGCTTCATCCGTTTCTTGCCTTCCTTTTGCTTTTCCAAAAGCTTGCGCTTGCGGGACACGTCGCCTCCGTAGCACTTGGCCGTCACGTTCTTGCGCATGGCGGTCACGGTCTCCCGCGCTACGATCCTGGAGCCGATGGCCGCCTGGATGGCCACCTCGAAGAGCTGCCGCGGAATGTGGCGCCGCAGCTTGGAGACCAGCTCCCGCCCCTGGTAGGGGGCCTTCTCCCGCGGCACGATCAGGGACAGGGCGTCCACCGGCTCGCCGTTGATGAGCACGTCCAGCTTGACCAACTCCCCTTTGCGGAACCCGATGTGCTCGTAGTCGAAGGAGCCGTAACCGCGGGTGCCCGACTTCAGCTTGTCATAAAAATCCAGGATGATCTCGTTAAGGGGAAACTCGTACTCCAGCATCACCCGCTTTTCGTCCAGGTACTGCATGCCCTTCTGCTCCCCGCGCCGCTCCAGGCAGGTTTTCATGATGTTGCCCACGTACTCGGTGGGGGTGATGATGCGCCCCTTGATGTAGGGCTCCGCGATGTACTCGATGCGGGTGGCGTCGGGCAGGAGGTTGGGATTTTCCACCCTCACCACCTCGCCGTCCCCGCCGTTTGCGTCCGTTTTGCCTTTCTGCCCGTTTTTCCCATTCTTTAAGTGCACCTCGTAGACCACCGTGGGCGCGGTGATGATCAGTGCGATCCCCAGCTCGCGCTCCAGCCGCTCCTGCACGATCTCCATGTGCAGCAGGCCCAGAAAGCGGCAGCGGAAGCCGAAGCCCAGCGCCGTGGAGCTTTCCAGCTCATAGGACAGGGCCGCGTCGTTGAGGGCCAGCTTTTCCAGCCCGGACTTGAGGTTGTCGAAGGCCTCGCCGTCCGCCGGGTAGAGCCCGCTGAACACCATCGGCTTCGCCGGGGCATAGCCGGGCAGGGGGGCGCTGGCGGGCCGGGCGCTGGCGGTGAGGGTGTCGCCCACCGCGGCGTCCTTGATGACCTTGATGGCCGCGGAGAGAAAGCCCACCTCCCCCACGGTGAGGGCATTCACCTCCTCCTTGTTGGGGGTGAACTTCCCCAGGGTCGCAACCTCGAAGGTCTTGCCCGAGACCATGAAGCGGATCGAGTCCCCCACCCGCACCGTGCCGTTCGCCACCCGCACCATCACCGTCACCCCCAGATAGGCGTCGAACCAGGCGTCGTAGACCAGCGCCTGCAAGGGCGCCGAGGCATCCCCGGTGGGCGGCGGCACCTTCGCCACGATCTGCTCCAGCACCTCCTCGATGCCCGTGCCCTTCTTGGCGCTGATCCGCACGGCATCCGACGCGTCCAGCCCCACC
This sequence comes from uncultured bacterium, assembly GCA_965369935.1. Classification (GTDB taxonomy): domain Bacteria; phylum SAR324; class SAR324; order SAR324; family JACQKK01; genus JAPUIH01. Next base: position 2,687 of record CBDUSX010000195.1, on the reverse strand, counting down.
ACCGACTCGATCTCCCCCGCCACCCGCGCCGGGTCCGCGCTGGGCAGGTCCACCTTGTTCAGTACGGGCACGATTTCCAGATCCTGCTCCAGGGCCAGGTACACGTTGGCCAGCGTCTGGGCCTCCACCCCCTGGGCGGAGTCCACCACCAGCAGCGCCCCTTCGCAGGCGGCCAGGGAGCGGGAGACCTCGTAGGTGAAATCCACGTGGCCGGGCGTGTCTATCAGGTTGAGCATGTAGGTCTTGCCGTCGCGGGCGCGGTAGGACAGGCAGACGCTCTGGGCCTTGATGGTGATGCCCCGCTCGCGCTCGAGCTCAAGGGTGTCCAGCACCTGGTCTTCCATCTCCCGCTTGCTCAACCCCCCCGTGTGCTCGATCAGGCGGTCTGCCAGGGTGGACTTGCCGTGGTCTATGTGCGCGATGATGGAAAAATTGCGGATGAGCTGCTGTGGCTTCAAATAACGATGCTCCTGCCTTGATTCTGTCCGTCCGTGCCTCTGCCCGTCCGTCGTGTCCTCGCAGCCATAAGCCGCCTGGGCGGTTGCCCTTCCGGAACGGCATGGCTAAACTGATGCTTCTGCCAATTCGCAGTTTACGGGAAAAGGATCGTTTCTTCGAGTCATTTCCGGGGATACCCCTCCTCCGCCCCCAAATTTCCGCGGCCGGAGCACGGGCGGCGTGACCTGGTGGGATCACTTCACGGCATGACCCGGCGGTATGCCATGCGCCCCGAATTCAGCCTGTTCTATCTCAACGGACGCCTCCGCACCGGCTGGGTGGTGGCGCGCAAAAAATCCTCCTGGCGGATCGTGCTGGCCGACGGACAGGAAATCCGCCATCCGCCGCAACAAATCCTCTATTCCTGGCAGGGCGCAGCCATCCCTAGGTCACCGCCAAAAGCGGGAAAAACATCGCCGGGGGCGGAGCGGCTGCGCGCAGCGGCCCTGGCCCGGCTTGCCGAGGGCGAGGCCGGGCTGGAAGCCGCCGGGGCGGCGCTGGACCTGGAAGCCCTTCACCGCCGGCTGCGCACCCGGGACGAAACCGCCTTCGAGGCCGTGGCGGCCCTGGCCCTGCCCCGGACTCTTCCCCAAGAGGCGGATGGCTGGGCCAGGGCGGCGCTGTACGCCGCTCTCCTGAACGCGCCCCGCCTGTTCCGGCGCCACGGGGAATGCTTCGCCGCCCTGGACGAGACGGCCATGGAACGCATGTCGGAAAAGCAGGACGCCGCCGAGGCGCGGGAAGCATGGCGGGCCCGCGTAGCGGAATGGAGCGCGATGCTGGAACGGGGGGAATGGGAAGCCGCCCCGGAGGGCGAGACGTTTCTTGCGCAACTGGAATCCTTGCTGGCCCACGAGCGGCGCTCCCCCCACTGGCGGGAACTGGCCAGGCCCCTGGGCCTGCGCGCGGGAGGCATGGCGGAGCAGCGCGTGCGCCTGCGGAAATGGCTCGTCACCGCCGGCCACTGGCCCGGCTGGCCGAAGCTGTGGCTGATGGCCGGAGGCGTGGAGGGCTCCTTTCCCCCCGCCCTAGAGGACGCCGCCATCGCCCTGGCCACGGCGCCGGTTGTGCTGAAAGGGCGCGCGGACTTCCGCCGCCTGCCCACTTACACCATTGACGCCGCCGGCACCGGGGATCTGGACGACGCCTGCTCCATCCTGGCCGCGGACGAGGCGGGGCTGACGGTGGCCTTGCACATCGCCGAGCCCGCTCAGGCGCTTGCCGCGGGCCACCCGCTGTTCGACGAGGCGGCCCGCCGCATGTCCTCGGTCTATACCCCTGGCGCAGTCTACCCCATGCTGCCCGCCGCGCTCTCCGAGGGGCGGTTTTCCCTGCTGGCCGGGGAGGAGCGGGAAACCCTCACCTTCACCCTGCGCCTGGAGGAAGCAGACGGCGTGCTGCTGGCGGTGGAACCGGGCGTCTTGCGCGTCACGGAAAATCTGGATTACACCCGCGCGGACGCCCTGCTGGACCGGGAACCCGCCACCTGGGGCCGGCTGGGGAAGCTGTGCGCGGGGCTGATGGCCACCCGCGCGGCCCAAGGCGCCGCCCTGACCGAGCGGGTGGGGGTGGCCATTGACCATGGCGACCCGGAGCGCATCACCCTGGAACGCTACAGCAGGGAGGGTCCCGCCCAGCGGGTGGTGGAGGAACTGGCCATCCTGGTCAATAGGGAGGCGGGGCGCTACTGCCGCAAGCACGGCCTGCCGGCCATCTACCGGGTGCAGCCCGCACCCCGCTCCGGCGACGGCCCCTGGCCCCCGGCGCGCTTTTCCTTAGCCGGAGCGCCCCACGCCGGGCTGGCCTGCGACCGCTATATCCAGGTGACCTCGCCCATCCGCCGCTTCCCGGACCTCCTCATGCAACGGCAGATCGCCGGGCACGCCGCCTCGGGCCAGGTCACCTACGCGATCTCCGGCCCCCTGGAATCCTGGGTGGCTGACGCGGAGCGCCGCCTGACCGGCTACGCCGAACTGGAACGGCGCATCGGAAACTACTGGAAGCGCCGCTTCCTGGCCCAGCACAAAACAAAGCGCTGGCGAGGCACCGTGCGCCGCGCCGCGCCCGGAGGACGAGGCAAAGTCTGGCTGGAGGACCTGCTGCTGCTGGCCGATGCGGAACTCGATCTCCACACGCAGGTGGGAGACGTGCTCGCCTGGCGGGTGGCGGAAATGGACCCGGAGCGGGAA
>CBDUSX010000194.1:0-5918 GCA_965369935.1 uncultured bacterium | reverse complement strand
GCGGACGCGGATGCGCCGCCGGCAAGGCCGGCTTCCCCGTGGCGCGTCCCTGATATTCCCATACCCATGGATAATCTTTCCGCTGTGAGATGTCCAACTCTCCGGCGCCGCCCGGTTTGATGCCGCCCCCCGCGGAAGGGCAGGCCGGCGCCGCCCGGGGCTGCCGCCCCGGCATGGCTTTTCGCCATTCGTTCTGGTAGGCTTTTACGACCCACAGGGGCGGTATACGCCGGAATTGATTGGGGATTTCCCCCTCCGGCCAGCCGCCCGGAATCAACGCGGAGCACAGGCACAGATGGCCGAAGCCCCAGGCTGGGTGGAACAAAAGCCGGACAAGGATGCCGAGGGGATCCACGTGATGGTGGTGGACCCGAATGCGGAAGGCCGCTCCCTGCTGAAAGCCGCCCTGCGCAGCGTCAGCAGCGTGGCGTCCATCCGGGAGACCGGCACGCCCCAGAGCATCCTGGGCATGCTGGACGAGCATCCGGCGGACCTGATCTTCATTGAGCAGGGGCAGGTCGAAGACGACGTCTACCATGTGGTGCAGCACATCAGGAATCAGCCAGCCGGGGCCAATACCAGGTTCGTGCTCATGTCCACCGAACTGAACATGGATAGCCGCCGCCAGGGCATGGGCGCGGGCATCCTGGGCTATCTCTCCAAGCCCTATGACATCCGGGGTCTCGAAGCGGCCATCCGCGACGCCATGGGCAAAGTGTCCACCAATCACAAGGACACCCTGAACAAGGTGCGGCGGATCGAGTTCTTCTCCGAATTCAGCGATCCGGAACTGGTGCAGTTGCTGAAAATCTGCCACACCCGCAAATTCAGCAAGGGAGAGACGGTCTTCCGCGAGGGCGAGCTGGGAGACCGCTTTTTCATCCTCATCGCCGGCTCGGTGGAAATCACCAAACAGCGCAAGGACCACGTGGAATCCCTGATGACCATCCACGTCGGGGATTGCTTCGGCGAAATGGCCATCGTGGATGCGGAACCGCGCTCCGCGGACGTGCTGGCCTTGGCGGACAGCACCGTGATCGAGGTCAACGCCCAGATCATCAAGGACCCCAACGACACCCTGGCCCTGAAAATCTTCCGCAAACTGGCCATTCTGGTGACCCAGAAACTGCGCTCCTACACCAGCCACCTGGAAGACGGCGAGTAGCCGCCGGCCACCCCCTGCGGCGGGGCCGCTTGCCGGGCCGGCGCGCGCGGGGTATCCTCAAGGCCGGCTTCAATCGGCCAACCCCCTCAGGAATTCCCATGGGCGATCTGCAGCAAAAAATGCTGAGCGTAGGCTACCGCGCCACCGACGAACTGGAACGGCAGGTGCTGGCCGCGCTGGAAACACGGCCCTGCCCCGGCAGCTTCCTCACCGGACCCGCCGGGGCGGGCAAGACCTTCCTGGCGGAGGCGGTGGCCCAGGTGCAGGAGCGCGACACCTTCTTCTTCCAGGCCTTTCCCGGCTGCCGCAAGGAGGAGTTGTTCCAGACCATCCTGCCCGACGCGGAGCAGCCCAGCGGTTTCCGCACCCTGGCCGGGGTGCTGCCCCAGGCCGCGGAGGCCAGCCACGGCGGGCCCACCGCGCTGATTCTGGACGAGTGGGACAAGACCCACCCCTCCACCGACGCTTTCCTGCTGGACTTCCTGCAGACCGGGCGCATCTCCGTGCCCGGCAGCCAGGTGCGGGCAACCCAGTCGAACCTGGTGGTGTTCGTAACCCTGAACGACGAGCGCGAACTGTCCGAGCCGCTGCTGCGCAGGCTGCCCCTGATCGAGCTCAAGCCTCCTCCCGCGGCTCTGGTGGCCGCGGCCCTGGCCGACACCCATGCGGAGCACCGTTTTCTGCGGGCCGTGTTGACGCTGTACCGCCGCTCCCTGCTGGTGAACCTGTCCAAGCCGGTGACGATCCAGGAGCTGCGCCAGTTGCTGGACGCGATCAGCCTGCAAGGCCCGGAAGCGGACTGGAACCTGCTGGTCTTTCAATTCGTCACCAAGAACTGGGACGACCACGAGCTGCTCAAAACCGCGGAGACCCTGCCCCTGGACAGCACGTTCGCCGGGCTGGAGCGCGAGGCGCCCGTGCTGTCCGCGGAAAATTACGACGGGGAGGACGTTCCACAAACCGAAGACGGCGCGGCCCTGCCCCGCATGCCCCGCGTGACCCGCGAATGGCTGGAGAAAATACCCTCCCGCGAGGTGGAGGCCGAAGCCCATCAGGTGTTCGGGGTGGTGCCCCGCAGCGAGTCGGGCTATGACGGCGTGGCCCGCGCCTTCCTGGAGCGCAGCGCCAGGGAGGGAGGCGGCGGGGCAGGGCCGGGCGGGGACCCCTCGGACTTGCGGATCGCCCAGGTGGGCGACACGGAGATCATCGTGTTCCAGGCGCTGGACTTCGAGCGTATCGGGGAATGGGGGCTGATCCTGCGCGACGGCGGGGAGCTCCTGCTGGAAGCGCGCCACGGAGGCGACATCACCCCGCAGCTTTTGCAACGCTTCCGGGCCGGGGCGCTGGCCGAGCAGCCGGAGGATACGGAACGCTGCCGCATCTATTCCCTCACCAGCGATGAGGTGCTGATGCGCTACCGCTCGCTGAAAATCCGCTGGACTCCCGAGTTGCTGGAAGTGGTGGCGCGGGAACTGGAGCCGGCGCGGGAATTCTGGGAGTTCCTCTACGGCAACGTCGGTGCGGTGCGGGTGGAGCGCGAGTTGCGGGACGCGCCGCCCCCCCGCGAGGAGCCCGGCGAAGCCACCGCCACCGACGAGCAACTCGGGGAGGACTATCTGCGGGTGCTGCAGGACTACCGGCACCTGCGCCAGTGGTTTGCCCTGCTCATCAAGCGCAACCTGGTGGTGTGGGGGCGCGTCACCTGCGAGTTCCTCAACAAGACCGTCACCGCCAGCATCCTGCCGGCACCTGGGTTCAGCCCGGAAAACGAGAACCCGGCCAGCAAGGAGGAGGCCGAATCCATCGCCGTGTTCAACAGCCTCACCCAACCCGCCTTGGACTACTACGAGGGCAACCTGAGCCTGCTGGAGTCGGAACTGGCCATGTTCGTGGCCAAGAGCGGGGAGCTGCCCCCGGCGGTGGAAGACGGCGGCATCTTCTCCCTGTACGAGGTGCACAGCGACCTGGACAAGATCAAGAAGGAGGGGCTGAAGCTCTATATGCGCAAGGCGGTGCGGGAGGCATGATGCGGAAAATCGAGCGGGAATGGACGCGGCGCATCCCCGGCTACGGGGAAGGGCCGGAGGAGGAGACCGTGCGGCGCCGGGGCCGGGAAGCACCGGACGGCGGAGACACCGGCCTGGAGACGGACGAGGATGGCCAGGCCCAACAGACCGCCGGAGAGGAGACCGCCCGGGGGGAGGGCGAGCATGCCGCCGGCGAGGAGCCGCCGGGGCTCTCCATTCCCGAGGAGGTGGAACAGGCCCGCCGGGAGCAGGAGCAAAAGCGGGAGCGCGGCCTGCAAAATCTGAATCTGGCGCCCCAGGCCTTTTCGCTGGAGGGCCGTCTCATGCGGGGGCTGGCCGCCCGCTTTGCGCGCATGGTGTCCAAGGTGGCCGAGGATTCGGCGGACCTGCCCAGCCAGGGAGACGAGGAGTGGGACCTGGTCGAGTTGCGCCAGCGCCGCTTCACCGGACGCCTGATCAGCCAGTGCCGCATGACCAGGGAGAAGCGCAAGGTGGCCGTGGTGCTGGACACCTCACCGTCCTGCGAGCATCAGGCGCGGCTGTTCGGCGCCATCGCCCGGGTGGCCGAGGAGTTGGGGGACTGCGAGCTTTACGACGCCCCGAACTTCGCCATTCACGCGCGCAAGCTCGGGAACGTCTGGGAGACGCTGCCCGCCGCCGAGCAGGAGTGGGCCTTCCAGCGGCGGGTGGTGCTGGCCTTCGGGGATTTCGACGGCATCGAGCGCATCTCCGCTGCCTCGGCCCTGCGGGGCAACAAGATTTACTGGTTTTGCTGCGAGGAACGGCCCGCGGTGCTGGAGTCCAGCCGCGATTTCTTTGTGAAGCATTACAAGGGGCGCTATTTTCCCGCCAACCACCTGCACAGCCTGATGAAGGCCATGCGCCGGGTGCGCTAAATGACCACACACGCGCCGGGCCGGATCGCGGTACTATATAAATACGTAATAAGAATATGCAATAAGTCCGTTGGAATTCGCCGAATTTTGATGGACGCCGCGTCTCCAAGACTTTAAAAGACAAATCATGCAGGAATTCGGAGAAAGCATACCCAGCAGAAGGGCTTCCGACAGGCAGGCGCCCACGGCCACGGAACCATCCCTGATTGACGCCGCCCTGCGGAAGCTGGCCGGCAGCCGGGAGCAACTGGCCGAGCTGACCATTCCGGAGCGGCTGGTGTTGTTGCGGCGTTGCTCCGAAAACACCATGGAGATGGCGGAGGACTGGGTGCGGGCCTGCTGCAAGGCCAAGGGCATATCCTTCGACTCGCCCCAGGCGGGGGAGGAATGGCTGGCCGGGCCCATGTGCGTGATGCGTTACCTGCGCCTGCTGACCAATTCCCTGCAAGACATCCGCAATTACGGAGCGCCGCGCCTGCCCGGCGAGGTGCGCAAGGGACCCCAGGGCCAGGCCGTGGCGCCGGTGTTCCCCACCGGCCGCCTGGAGGCCCTGCTCTATGCGGGCATCAAGGCCGAGGTGTGGATGCGCCCCGGCGTGACGCCGGAGAAGCTGGGGGAGACCATCGCGCCCCTGTACAACAACGGGTCAACCAAGCCGCCGGGCATCTCCCTGGTGCTGGGGGCGGGCAACGTGTCCAGCATTCCACCCACCGACGTGCTGTCCCGGCTGTTCTGCGAGGGCCGGGCGGTGCTGCTGAAAATGCACCCGGTCAACGCATACCTGGGACCGATCCTGCAGCGCGCCCTGGGCAGCCTGGTGCTGGACGGATTCCTGCGCATCGTCTATGGAGGCGCGGAAGAGGGGGCTTACGCCATCGCCCACGACCTGGTGGACGACGTGCACATCACCGGCTCCATCCACACCCATGACGCCATCGTCTGGGGCGCCGAGCCGGAGGAGCGGGACAAGCGCAAGGCCGCGGGCCAGCCCCTGCTGAACAAGCCCATCACCAGCGAGCTGGGCAACGTGAGCCCGGTGATCGTGGTGCCGGGAGAGTTCACCGCCCAGGCGCTGCGGTTCCAGGCCGAAAACGTGGTCAGCATGCTCACCAACAACGCGTCGTTCAACTGCAACGCCGCCAAGGCCCTGCTGACCTGGCAGAGCTGGCCCCAGCGCACGGAGTTTCTGGACATCGTGCGCGGTATCCTGGAAGACGTGCCCCTGCGCAAGGCCTACTATCCGGGGGCGGCGGAGCGCCATGCCCGCTTTTGCGAAGGTGCGCCCGCCATCCGGGTGGGCCGGCCACAGGAAGGCGAGTTGCCCTGGACGCTCATTCCGGACCTGCCGCCAGAGGAGGATTCCATCCACTTCCGGGAGGAGGCCTTCTGCGGCGTACTGGCCGAGACGGCCCTGGCCGCGCCGGATGCGGCTGCATTCCTGGAGGCGGCGGCGGACTTCGCCAACGAACGGATGTGGGGCACCCTCAACGCCTGCCTGATCGTGCCGCCGGACTTCAGGGCGGACGGCGCAAACGAGGCCGCCCTGCAACGCGCCGTGGCCGGGCTGCGCTACGGCACCATCGGCATCAACATCTGGCCCGCCCTGGGCTATGCCCTGATGTGCGCCCCCTGGGGCGGCTGGCAGGGGGAGGGCATCACCCTGGCCGACGCGCAGAGCGGGCTGGGCTGGGTGCACAACTCCTACCTGCTGGATCAGGCGGAAAAGTGCGTCATCGAAGGGCCCGTCACCGCCTTCCCCAAGCCCGTCTGGTTCGCCACCCACCGCACGGCCCACCGGCTGGGCCCGAGGCTGGTGGCCTTCGAGAAGAG
>CBDUSX010000193.1:0-5959 GCA_965369935.1 uncultured bacterium | reverse complement strand
GATTGTCCTGGAAGGAAAGATGGACCTGGCGCTGGTGGTGCAGCCCTTCGGCCATGTCCGTCAGTTGTTCCCGCAACTCGGCCAGGGCCTGGGAGCGGGTGGCTCCCAGGGAGGCCATCTCAAGTTCCAGGGTGCGCAGGGCCAGCACCGCCTCCTCCAATCCTTTCAGGAGTTGCGCCCTGGCCTCGTTGGAGTGGCGGGTCTGGGCCAACTGCTGGCGGGTGGCCGCGATTTCCTGCTGCAACGCCTCCCTCGCCGCGGCGTCTCCGGCCTCCGCCCAGCGGGCTTCCTGACGCGCCAGCCTGGACTCCAGCTTGCGGAACAGGGCCGCGCCTCCGGTTGCGATGAAGGTCTGGGCCTGGGCCAGGGTGTCGGGCAGATCCTTGCCGATGAACTTGTCCAGCAGCCGCAGCAACGCCCTGTTTTCGCCGGCCGCTTCTTCACCGTCCAGCAGCAGGCCCCGCAAGCGCCGGCTGCCCCGGCGGATCTCGCGGGCCAGCGCCAGGCCGCGGCGTCCGTCCCTGCTGTAGAGCAGGTGCAGGTCGCGGGCAAAGCCCCCGCGGAGGCGCTGCACGCCACGGCTGACGGCCCGGTAGCCGCGCAACAGCACCAGCAGCGCCATCCCGGCAGGGACGAGCAGCAAGCCCAGGGACAGCAGCCAGAACACCAGCGGATGCTCGCTCAGCTCGAACCCGCCCTGCGCACCGAAGAGGGACAACACCCAATCGGTCAGTCCCTGCATCCACTCCTGCAGCATGGTCATGGGGTCCGTTTCCGCCGGGAGCGGCCGGCCCGGTCAGGGGCCGCTGCTCCGGCCCTCAGTTGGCAGGTGTGGGAGGCGGGGGCGGCTTGGGCACCACCGGCGGCTTGCTGGAGAATTCTTCCAGCACGTTGCGCGCGGAGAGGCGAATCTCCGCCAGTTCGGAGTTCTCGGCGAAGTAGGTCAACGCTTCCTTGGCGCGCTTGCCGCCCGTGCGCCCCAGCGCCACCGAGGCCGCCTTGCGCACCTCCAGGGCGGGGTCGAACTGAAGCGCCCTGATCAACCCTTCCACCGCCGCCGCCTCCCGCCGTACGCCGAGGGCTTCGGCCACCGTGCGGCGCACGTTGCGGGCCTTGTCTTCCCGCAGGGCCTCCAGCAGGGCCGCGGAGAGGTTTTCTCCCCCGATGGCGCCCAGGGCCTGTGCCGCGGCGGCGCGCACCCGCGGGTCGGCATCGTTCTTGAGTATGGCGATCAGCCCCCCGGCCCCGCTCCCGGATTTGAGGATGGCCAGGGAATTGGCCATGGCGATCCGCACCTCACCCCGTCCCTCGGCCGCCAGGGCCTGGGCCAGGAGGGGCACGGCGGATTCGTCCCCCAGCCAGCCCAGGGCCTGCGCCGCGGCCCTGCGTACCCTCCAGGCCTGATCGCCCGTGAGGGTTTCGCCAAGGGGCGCGACGCCGGCGGCTTCCCCCACGACGCCGATGGCCGTGGCGGCGGTAAGCCGCACGGTTTCCCGCGCGTCATTCTTCAGCGCCGCGGCCAGCGGGTCCAGGGCTTCGGGCACCCCCAGCCTGCCCAGGGCCTCGGCGGCCTTCACGCGCACGAACTCGCCCTTGTCCGCCTCCAGCGCCCGCGCCAGCACGCCCAGCGAAGCCGGGTCGCCCTTTTCCCCCAGGATGATGGCGGCCTGTTCGCGGGAAGTGTTGGACTCCCCGAACTGCAACTGCGCCACGCAGTCGGGCACGGCCGCGCATTCCTGGGCAGGCGCGGCGGTGGGCAGCAGCAGCCCTCCCCCCAGCGCCAACAGCAGTGCCAGGCCCCCACGCGTGGGGGTAGACCGGCGGTGTTGCGCGGGCGTTCTCATCTAATTCTGCCTCATGCGATCCAGGTAGTCGCCGGATTCGATTTGCCGCTCTGCGGCGACGGCGCGGTTGTACAGATAGACCCAAGCTTGCAGCCGCTTTCCCCCGGCAAGCTCCACGGTCTGCAAGACCCTGCGGTAGGCTTGGGGCTGGGGGTCTTCGGGCCGGCAGCCCTCGTACTGGTCCAGGATCTCCAGCAGTTCCGCCGGCGCCTCCAGCCGGTACAACTCTCCCAGTATGCGCCAGCGCCCCGAATCGTCGGGCAGCGCGGCGGGGTAGGGCCCCAGATCGTACAGCTTGCCGGAAATGCTGGCCTCCCCCGCCGGCCGGGCGTGCTCCCGCAGATGGCGGTGCATGGGATGGGCGGCCCGCTCCCGCAGGCTGCCATAAACGAACAGGTATTCGGCCATCTTTCCACGTCTCTCGCGCCATTTAATTATGCCGCAATCATGCCGCGCGCACGATCCTTCCCTCTCTGTATACGTCTTACACGGGCCGGGAGCAATGGAGGCGGCAGGCGGGAGCAGGGCAAGTGCAGAGTCCGATTGAATTTCCTGTTTTCAGGTCAAACAATCTACTTGAGAGAGCCATGGTGGGGCGGGCGTCTCGCCCGCCAAATCTCTGCTACAAAGTCAGTCTTTCGAATTGAATCCCACCCAAGGGTACTCGGCTGTGTCCGGCCAACGTTGCCAGTCCCACATAAGGCGGGCCGGACGCCCGCCCCACCGGGAATTTTCCGACAGGCGGGCGAAACGCTACGAGTTTCGCATTTCTCCCCCAGACACTGGATTCTTTGCCCCGCGCGGACTTTGCGCCTGTCCTCCAGGCGGGAAAGCTTGGGCTGTCTCAAGCGAGAGGCCGGCAGGCCCCGGCCAGCCATTGCCGGTGAGGCTCCTCGAGCAGGGGGGCCAGGGATTCGGCCACCAGCCGGTGGTAGTCGTCTATCCAGGCGTGCTCCTGCGGACTGAGCCGGGCGGGGTCAATCAGGTTGCGGTCGAAGGGAATCAGGGTCAGGGGGATCAGCCGCAGCCAGGGCTTTCCCGACGGATGGGAGGGCAGCCCCAGCATTTCCTCCACCAGCATCAGGTTTTCCAGGCGGATGCCGCCCCAGCCGGGATGGTAGGAGCCCGGCTCGTTGGAGACGATCATGCCGGGCTCCAGGGCCACCGTGCCGCGGGAGCTGATGCTCTGGGGTCCTTCGTGCACGTTGAGGAAGGCGCCCACGCCGTGGCCCGTGCCGTGGCCGTAGTCCGCGCCTTCATTCCACAGGGGCGAGCGGGTGATGGCATCCAGCATCTGCCCGGTGGTGCCTTGCGGAAAGAGCTGGGTGGCCAGGCGGATATGGGCCCGCAGGACGCCGGTGTAGCGCTCCCGCTGCAGGGCCTCCGGCGGGCCGATGGCGATGGTGCGGGTGTCGTCGGTGGTGGCTCCGAGAATCTGTATGCCCGAATCCACCAGCAGCAGCCCTCCCGGCGCGAGCATCTGCTCCGGGTCGGGGGTGGCGTAATGGACGACGGCGCCGTTGGCCCCGTAAGCGGATATGGTGGTGAAGCTCAGCTCCTTGTAGCCCTCCTCCCGCGCGTATTCCGATTCCAGCAATTCGGCGAACCCGCGCTCGCTGACGGGCGTGCCTTCGGCCAGCAGGGAGGTCAGCCGCGAGAAGGCGCGCACCTTGGCGCAGCCGGACTTGAGGTGGCCCTCCCGCATGCGCTCGATTTCCACCGGGTTTTTCACCGCCTTCATGGTCACCACGGGGTTGGGCGACTTGCGGTGCAGCCGCGCCTCTCCCGCCAGCAGGGCCAAGCCGTGGCTGGCGCTGGAGTCGTCCAGCCACAGGGCGCGGGCTTCCCCGGCGGAGCTTCCGGACAGCCGCCCGGCCAGGGCCTGCATGTCTGCGGAGAACGCGCCGTAGGGGCGGAACTCCACCAGCCCTGCCAGGGCAGCCCGGGCTCCGGCGGGCAGGGGGGCGTCCGTGTAGCAGCAGGCGGCGTCCGCTTCCAGCACCAGGAAGGCTTCGAACACCGGATTGTAGGGAATGTCGGACCCGCGCAGGTTGGTCAGCCAGGCCACCTCGTCCAGCTTGCTCAGCACCAGCGCCGCCGCGCCAGCCTCGGCGAGCTTTTCCCTCACGCGGGCCAGCTTATGCGCCGCCGGCTCGCCGGTGATGTCGTCGGGCAGGGCGAATACCGGGGCGGAAGACGCCTCGCAGCGATCGCTCCAGACCCGGTCCACCAGGTTGCCCGTGACGGGGTACAGCTCGGAGGAGTCGTTTTCCAGGGCTTTGCCCAGCCGCTTGTGCTGCCCCAGGGTCACCAGAAATGGGTCGTAGCCCACCCGCAGGGGCCCATGGCGCTGCTCGAAGGCTTTCAGCCACTCGTACAGGTCCTGCTCGCCGTCCAGCCCCAGCTTGTGCACCCGAAACGCCTTGGGCGCTTCCTGTTCGGCCTGCAGATGGTAGCGGGAGTCCACGAACAGGTGGGCTTCCTTTGCGCAGACGGCCGCTTCCCCCGCCGAGCCGGAAAAGCCCGTGACGGCCTCGCGCCGCTTCTTGTGCTCGGGCAGGTATTCGTTCTGGTGCTCATCGGCCGATGGCACCAGATAGACGTCCAGCTTCTCCCCGGCCATCAGGGCGCGCAGGGCCTTCAGGCGGGTGGAGACGGCTTTGCGGTGGGTGTCGTCCATGGCGGTTGCGAGGGTGGGGTTGCTACGCGCCGGCGGGCCCGCGCCGCCCTACTGCCCCGGGCGCAGGGGGCGCAGCAGGCGCCCGGTGGTCCACAATTCCGACTCGTCTATTTCCTTCAGTTCCTTGTCCAATTGCTCGCGGTAGTCTTCGCGGGTGTTGGCGTCAATGGCGATGGCGGTTTCCTTGCCCGACTTGACCCGCGCGTAGCACTCCTCGATCACCGGGCGCAGCACTTCCTCATACTTGGGCGCCCAGTCCAGGGCGCCGCGCTGGGCGGTGGTGGAGCAGTTGGCGTACATCCAGTCCATGCCGCGCTCGTTGATGAGCGGGTACAGGCTCTGCAGGGCTTCCTCCACGGTCTCGTTGTACGCCTCCGAGGGGGAGTGGCCGTTGGCGCGCAGCACCTTGTACTGGGCGCGGAAGGCCCCTTCGATCAGCCCCATCAACACAGAGCGCTCGCCGGTGAGGTCCGAGTACACCTCGTTCTCGAAGGTGGTCTCGAAGACGTGGCCCGAGCCGATGGCAAAGGCGGTGGCCAGGCAGCGCTCCTTGGCCCGGCCGGTATAATCCTGGTGGATGCCGTAGGAGGCGTTGATGCCCTGGCCGGCCTCGAACAGCCGCCGCACGGACAGGCCGGAGCCCTTGGGGGCCACCAGCATCACGTCCACGTTATCCGGCGGCTCGATGTTGGTCTGATCCCGGAAGACGATGCCGAAGCCGTGGGAGAAATACAGGGCGTCGCCGTCGTTGAGGTTGGACTTCACCATGGGCCAGGTGGAAATCTGGCCGGCGTCGGAGACCAGGAACTGGATGATGGTGCCCTTGCCCGCCGCCTCCTCGGATTCGAACAGGTTCTTGCCCTCCTCCCAGCCGTCTTCCAGGGCCTTGTCCCAGCTGCGGCCCCGGCGCAGGCCCAGGATGACGTTGAACTCCTGGTCGCGCATGTTCAGCCCCTGTCCCCTGCCCTGAGGGCCATAGCCCAGGATCGTCGTGACCTCCTTGCCCAGGATTTCTTTCGTTTTTTCCGGAGGATAGTCCGACCGTTCGATGATGGTTTCCTTGTAGCCTTGGATGTCCAGTGTCTTCATGTGAGCCGTGCTCCTTTATTTTCTTCGATATGTATGGTCTGCGCTGCGGATTTGCATACCGCGTTTTGCAGATGTTTTGTAAATCCGGGGCGTTGCCCCTGATAGCAAGCGGAAAACCGCGCCGTCGTCTTTTGGGGTAGAATCCTGCGCCCGAACGGACAATCAGCTTTTCAACCTTGGGGAGTTTTATAACGCGCCTAGCGGGTGCGCACAAGCGGCAGCTTTCCGAATCGGCCTTTTCCAATTCCCGTCCCCATGCTATCTTGGCCGTTAATTAAGCCGGTGTGCGAACATCGCCCTCCCCCGCACGGGATGCGGTTTCCGGCCCGCCCGGGCCGTTGACGGA
>CBDUSX010000192.1:0-5962 GCA_965369935.1 uncultured bacterium | reverse complement strand
ACAAGTGCTCCCGGCAGGACTTGAACCCACAACAATGGAATCGCAATCCACCGTTATATCCAGTTTAACTACGGGAGCATGACTGCGGGAGGATGCGCGGGGGGAGCGCATCCCTGCCCGCTAGCGCCATGGGTAACACAGGCGCGGCGGAATGGAAAGCCAAATGGCGGACCGGGCCGCGGGCCCGCAGGCTCCGTTTGACGTTGAGCGGGGGAGCGTCTAGCATGGGAGGAATGTATCTGTTTTGACAGGGATTCAATCTGCGCCCGCCCGCCGGCGGGCCCCCTGTGCGGAACCGGACGGCAGACCCCGCGAAGCAGGCACCCATGGCAAGCAGCGCATCCAAGGCCGAGGGCGGCACCCCGGAGGAAGCCCGAAAGCGGGCCAAAATCCGTACGCGCGTCCTGACCATCGTGGGGCTGCTGGCGGTGATCGTCCTGCTGTTCACCTTCCTGTTCAATTACTCCGGCTTCCACAACTGGAAGAACATTGATTCCAACCTGACCATCTTCGTCGCCGTCAACGTGAACATCGTGCTGCTGACGGTGGCGTTCTACATGATCCTGCGCAACCTGTTCAAGCTGGTTTACGAGCGCAGGAAGCCCCTGGCCGGGGTGGGGCTGAAGACCAAGCTGATCATCGCCTTCGTGGCGCTGTCCCTGCCCTCCACCGCCTTTCACCTGGCGGCCAGCGGGTTCATGGCGTTTTTGCTGGAAACCTGGTCCCAGGGCGAGCAGAAGCAGGTGCTGGAATCGGCCCACACGGTAATGGGCGCGCTGGTCTCGCGGGAGGAGGAACTGTTGTGGGTGAACGCCCACGACATTCTTGCCTACCTGCCCCGCAAGCAGGAGGCCTACGCGGGCAGCAACTGGCTCAACGGGCTGCAACCCCGCCACGAGGGGGGCGTGGTGGTGTACGATGCACAAAACCGCCCCATCGCTCAGTGGGCCTCCGGGGAGGCGGCCTCGCAATTCTGGAAGCCCCCTCCGGACGAATACTTCAGCAGAGACGGCGGATTTGACTGGCGCGAGATTCACCAGGAGCAGACCCTGCGGCGCATCCTGCTGCCCCTGCCCGACAGCCCGGAACGGCTGACGGTGGAGGTGTTCGAGGTGGCGCCGGAGCATCTGTCCGGCGCGGAGCGCATGCTGGCCCGCAAGGAGTTGAACAACCGCTTCATCAGCCGCGACCTGTTCGTGCTGGTGGTGAGCATCCTGATCGTGATCACCCTGCTGATCATCCTGGCGGCCACCTGGGTCTCCATCTATCTGGCGCGGGGCTTCGTCACGCCGCTGGAAAAGCTGGCCGGCGCCACCCAGCGGGTTTCCGAGGGCGAGTTGGGCTATCAGGTGGACAGCGCCAGCCTGGGGCCGCTGGAGGGCGACTTCGAGGGGCTGGTCAATGCCTTCAACCAGATGAGCCGGCAGCTGAAGGAGCAGCGCCAACAGGTGGTGGCCACCACCGAAGACCTGCGCAAAAGCCACCGCGAGCTGGGCGAGCGCAACTGGCTGGTGGAGTTGCTGCTGGAGAACATTGACGCAGGGGTGCTTTCCGTCAATCCCCAGGGCAGCCTGACGGCCATGAACCGCGCCGCCTGGCGGCTGGTGCAGCCGCGCGGCGAAACCTGGCTGGGCCGCCACTACCGGGTGGTGATGGACAAGGATCTGGTCTCCCTGCTGGACGACATGCTCGAGGAACTGCGCAGCCTGACCGGGCGGCGGGTCACGCGCAGCCTGACCATGGCCCAAAACCGCAAGTCGGTGCACCTCGAAGTCACCGCCCTGGCCCTGGAGGACGAGGAAGGCAAGCCGGAAGGGGTGGTGGTGATGCTGAAAGACGCCACCGCCGAGCAGCGCCAGCACCGCGCGCTGGCCTGGCAGGAAGTGGCGCGGCGGGTGGCCCACGAGATCAAGAACCCGCTCACGCCCATCCAGCTTTCCGCCCAGCGCATCCGGCGTAAGTACGTGGACAAGCAAAACGGCGACTCGGACATTCTGGACCAGTGCACCCAGACCATCATCAAGGAGGTATCCAGCCTGAAGAAGATGGTCAACGAGTTCTCCCAGTTCGCCAAGCTGCCCGAGGCGGAGCCCATGCCCGACGACCTGAACGACGTGATCGAGGAGGTGGCGCGCTTTTACGAGACCGGGCTGCCGGAAAACGTGCACATCGAGCTGAACCTGGGAGAGAAGCTGCCGGAGTTTCCCCTGGACCGGGAGCAGATGAAGCGGGCCTTCACCAACCTGATTGACAACGCGGTGGCCTCCTTCCCCGATTCCAAGGAGGGCACCATCATCATTCAGACCGAATTACATCCGGTCAACAACACCATCTGCGTCGAGGTGAAGGACGACGGCGCGGGGGTGCCCGAGCAAGTGCGCAGCCGGCTCTTCGAGCCTTATACCTCCACCAAGGAGGGCGGCACGGGACTCGGATTGTCCATTGTCAATCAGATTATATCCGATCATCATGGCTACATTCGGTATTTTGACCGCAAGCCCTCGGGCTCGATCTTTTCCATTGAATTCAGGGCCGGCTGAGCACGGTCCCCCGGGGCGGGGGACCCATGAGCCCCACCCTGCAAGCGGCGGGATCTGATGAAGCATAACATACTGGTCGTGGACGACGAGCTGGCCATCCGCTCCAGCCTGAAAGGGCTGCTGGAGGACGAGGGCTACGCGGTGGAGGAGGCGGACACGGGCGAGAAGTGCCTGGCCTGCTTCCAGCGCGATTCGGACAAGCGGGTTGACGCGGTGCTGCTGGACATCTGGCTGCCCAAGATGGACGGCATGGAGGTGCTGAAATCCATCAAGGAATCCCACCCCGCCGTGCCGGTGATCATGCTCTCCGGCCATGCCAACATCGAAACCGCCGTCACCGCCACCAAGTACGGCGCCTACCACTTCATCGAAAAGCCGTTTACCGCCGAAAGCCTGATCCTCACCCTCAACCACGCCCTGCGCGAATCGCGGCTGGAGCGGGAGAACGTGCAACTGAAGCAGGACGCCGGCCGCGGCCTGCATGAGATGGTAGGCAAATCGCCCCAGTATTGCAGAATGATAGAGCAGATCGAGTTGTCCGCGGCCAGCGACGCCTGGGTGCTCATTCACGGGGAGAACGGCACCGGCAAGGAGTCCATCGCCCATCAGGTGCACGAGCTGAGTCCCCGCAAGGGCAGGCCATTCGTGGAAGTCAACTGCGCGGCAATTCCGGAGGAGTTGATCGAATCCGAATTGTTCGGGCACGAGAAGGGGTCGTTCACCGGCGCCACCGCCAAGAAGATCGGCAAATTCGACCAGGCCAACCAGGGCACCCTGTTCCTGGACGAAATCGGGGACATGAGCCTGAAAACCCAGGCCAAGATTCTGCGGGTGCTGCAGGAGCAGCGCTTCGAGCGGGTGGGAGGCAACAAGACCATCGAGGTCAACGTGCGCGTGATCGCGGCGTCCAACAAGAAGCTGGACGAGGAGATCGCCGCCGGGAACTTCCGGGAGGACTTGTACTACCGGCTCAACGTGCTGCTGCTGGAAGTGCCGCCCCTGCGCGAGCGCGAGGGAGACGTCCCGCTGCTGGTGAAGTTTTTCGTGAACTACTTCGCCTCCTTTCACCGCCGCAAGCCCAAGAAGACAGACCCCAAGGCGATGGCCATGCTGGAGCGGTACGACTGGCCGGGCAACGTGCGGGAGTTGAAGAATATCGTCGAGCGGATGATGATCATGGTGCCCGGCAACGTGATCAGGGTAGAGGACATTCCTCCCGCCGTGTCCCAGGCCGTTGGCCGCCCCGCGGCTCCCGCGGCTCCGGCGGGGGATGGCGAGGACGGCGCGGGGGACGGCGCGGGGGCGCCCGGAGCGGATGACGGCGCGGTCAGCTTCGAGGGCAACTACAAGCAGGCCAAGGACGCCTTCGAACGCGCCTACCTGCGCTCCAACCTGGAATCGAATGGCTGGAACATTTCCAGAACCGCTGAGAAAATCAAGCTGGAGCGCAGCAACCTGCACAAGAAAATCAAGCAACTCAAAATCGAGATGGGGTAAAGCCCGGCCCCAGGGGCTGATCGATGGGGCGGGTTCACGAACGGGGAACACAAAAAGGAAGGAAGATATGGCCGCCGGCACGCAATCCGCTCTGCAAAAAGCCACTCTCATCATTACCGCCGTATCCCTGGTGGGATGGGGCGTTCCGTTGCTGCTGGTTCCGCAATTCCTGTTCGTGGACATCGGTGGCGCGGCCGAGGCCGTCCCGGCGGTCTACAGCCGTTACAGTGGGGCGTGGTTCCTCGGTGCCGCGCTGGCGGCGATCATTGCCCTGCGGACGCCCGCCCGCACCGGAGCGATCTTCGAGCTGTTGGCCGTGGCCGCCGGGCTTTCGGCCATCGCGCTGGCTGGCGACTACTTCGCCGGCAACTCGCCCTTGGCCGACTGGTTCATCTGGCTGGGGATCGTTGACGGTCTGGTCATCTGCGTGCTCAGCGTGCTGAGCCGCCCTAAGGCGTGAGAAGACAGGCGCCGATCCGCTAAATTTCTCCGGCGGCGATCAACGGCCTCCGTGCCCTGCCATGCCCTACTTCCTTTCCGACCAGCCGCTGAGCGCCGGGGCCACCGCCGTCATCTCCGGCGCGGAGGCGGGCCACCTGCTGAAATCCCGCCGCTACCGCAACGGCGAGCGGTTCGCCATGCAGGACCCGGCCGGAGGGCGCTGGCTGGTGGAACTCGTCAACGGCACGGGGCGCGGCACCTCGGTGCGGGTGCTGGAAGCGCTGCCCGTACCGCCGCCGCCGGCCCTGCGCGTGCACGTCCTGCAGGCCGCCATCAAGGACAAGGCCGCGGAGTGGCTCATTCAAAAAGCCACCGAGCTGGGCGCGGAGCAGCTTTCTTTTTTCCCCGCGGAAAACAGCACCGTCTCTCACAAGCAGCTTGCCGCCGCAAAGACCCTGGCCCGCTGGGAGAAGATCGCCTGGGAAGCCTGCAAGCAATGCGACCGCCAATACCCCCCGCGCATCGGCGTGCTGCCCGACCTCGCAGCAACTCTGGCGGAGGCCCTGGCGGAAGGCGGCCCCACGGAGCTTGCCTGGCTGCTGCACCCGGCGGCGGACGCCTCCCCGGCGGACGCGGCCCGGAACGACCACGGCGCGGGGGGCTCATCCGCCCGCGTGCTGGTGGGGCCGGAAGGAGGATTTTCAGCCCACGAAGTGGCGGCGGCCCGCGAGGGCGGGTTCGCGGCCGTCAGGCTGGGAAACCACACCCTGCGCGCGGAGACCGCCGCCCTGGCCGCCTGCGCATTGCTGTTGTTTGGAAAATAGAAGTAAATGGAAGGCCGGCAGGGGCCAAGGCCCCTGCACCCCACTGGACTGGTTCTTTGCGGAGGGAAAAACAATGGACGAGAAACTGACTGACGCGGCCAAAATCTACGAGGAGCGGGGCTTCGCCCACCGGGTCGGCTACGGCAAGCACCCCGCCCTGCTGATCATTGACATGACCAACGGCTTCACCGACCCCGCTTCGCCCCTGGGCAACGACGTAGCCCCCCAGGTCGAGGCCATTCAGGCCCTGCTGAAGGCCTTCCGGGCAGGCGGCCTGCCGGTCTTTTACACGGTCAATCTGCACGATCCGGAAGATCCGGGCGGGCGGATGTTCGTGGCCAAGGTGCCCGCCATCAAGGTGCTGGAGCCGGGCAGCGAGGCGGTGGAGGTGGACGCGCGCATCCCCCCGGCGCCGGAGGACCGCATCGTGGAAAAGAAAGTGCCCAGCGCCTTCGTGGGCACGGACCTGCACGAGGTGCTGCAAGAGCTGGGCGTGGACACCCTGCTGGTGAGCGGCTGCTCGACCAGCGCCTGCGTGCGCGCCTCCACCGTGGACGCCCTCTCCCGCGGCTACCACCCCATCGTGGTGCGGGATGCGGTGGGCGACCGCGCCGCCGGGCCCCATGAGAACAACCTGTTCGACATTGACGCCAAGTTCGG
>CBDUSX010000191.1:0-5963 GCA_965369935.1 uncultured bacterium | reverse complement strand
GCTTCCTTGAAATCCCTGCCGTGAAGGCTGCATGGACGCGGCACCCGATTCCCCGGAGCAATTCCCGCAACACAGGTCAAGATGACCGCTTCTTCCTCTTCCGACAGCATCGTCGTCGTCGGCGCCAGCGAACACAACCTGCAGAACGTCAACATCACCCTGCCGCGCAACACCCTGACGGTGTTCACCGGCGTGTCGGGCTCGGGCAAGTCCTCCCTGGCCTTCGACACCCTGTTCAAGGAGGGGCAGCGCCGCTTTATGGAATCCCTCTCGCCCTATGCGCGGCAGTTTCTGGGGCAGATGGAAAAGCCCCGCGTGGAGCACGTGGAGGGCTTGAGCCCGACCATTTCCATTGACCAGAAGACGGTCAACCGCAACCCCCGTTCCACCCTGGGCACCATCACGGAGCTCTACGACCATTTCCGGCTGCTGTTCGCGCGGCTGGGCGAGCCCCATTGCCCCGCCTGCGGCATCCCCATCTCCACCCTGGCGCCGGAGCAGATTTCCGACCGCCTGCTGGCCGAGCACGGGAAGCAGGAGCCGGGGCCGCCCTGCGTGGTCTATGCGCCCATGATCCGGGAGCGCAAGGGGGAGTACCGCAAGGAACTCGGGCAGTGGCTGGAGGATGGCTACCTGCGCGCCCGCATTGACGGGGAGCTGCGCCGCCTGGACGAGCAGATCGCCCTGGGGCGCTACGAGAAGCACACCATCGAGCTGGCCCTGGACCGCTTCCGCCTCACCCCGCCCAACCGCAGCCGCCTGGCCGAGGCGGTGGAAAAGGCGCTGGAGCTTTCCGGGGGGCTGGTCAACGTGGAGGTGGGGGATCAGTTCCTGGTCTTCAGCTCCACCATGGCCTGCGCGCGCTGCCAGCTTTCCATCCCGGAGTTGGAGCCGCGGCTGTTTTCCTTCAACGACCCGCAGGGGGCCTGCCCCACCTGCAACGGGCTGGGCATACTGCACCAGTACACCGAAGACCGGCTGACCGACCCCGCGCTCTCCCTGGCCGAAGGGACGCTGACCTGCTTCACCGGGCGCGGCAACCTGGTGTTCACCGACATTGACCTGGCCTACGTGGTGGAGCTGGCCGGCCATCTGGGGATTGACGCCCACATGCCCTGGGGCCGGCTGCCCGCCGCCTCGCGGCGTCTGCTGCTGGAAGGCAACTGCGATACCAAGCTGCGCATCCGCAACGTCTTCCGCAATCCCCACATGCTGCTGGAGGAGGCCCGCCGCCACAAGACCTGGCCGGGCCTGGCGGCGCTGCTGGCCTTCATCGGGCGCTTCGTGGGCTCGGCCCTGGAGAAGTACCAGGAGGCCTCCCTCTGCCCGGACTGCGGCGGGCGGCGGCTGAGCCCGGTGGCGCTGGCCGTGCGCTTTCACGGCATGACCATTGACGCCCTGGCCGCCATGACCGTGGAGGACGCGCGGGCCTTCTTCGCCGGGCTGGAACTGTCCCCCATCGAGCGCATCATCGGCAAGGACATCTTCCGCGAGATCGGCGGGCGGCTGGGCTTTCTGGAAGACGTGGGGGTGGGCTACCTCTCCCTGGACCGGCGGGCCAACACCCTCTCCGGCGGCGAGTCCCAGCGCATCCGGCTGGCCTCCCAGGTGGGCTCGGGCCTGCAGGGGGTGCTCTACATCCTGGACGAGCCGTCCATCGGCCTGCACCAGACGGACAACCGCAAGCTGATCCAGATTCTGCAGCGGCTGCGGGACACGGGCAACACGGTGTTCGTGGTGGAGCACGACCTGGAGACCATCGTCTCCGCCGACCATGTGGTGGACCTGGGGCCGGGCGCGGGCATTGAGGGCGGGCGGGTGCTGGCCCAGGGCTCTCTGAGCCGGTTGCAGGCCAACCCGGACTCGCTTTCCGGCAAGTACCTGAGCGGTGAGCTGACCATCCCCGTGCCGCCCGTGCGCCGCAAGCCGGGCAGGAAGGCGCTCATCGTGCGGGGGGCGAAGCGCCACAACCTGAAGAACCTCACCGTAAGGATTCCCCTGGGCGTGTTCGTCTCGGTGACGGGGGTTTCCGGCTCGGGCAAGTCCACCCTGGTGCACGACATCCTCAAGGAAGCCCTGAGCGCCCACCTGGCCGGGCGGCCCATCCCCAGGGGCCTGTGCCGGGGCCTGAGCGGCTTGCAGCACCTGGACAAGGTGATCGAAATTGACCAGTCCCCCATCGGCCGCACCCCCCGCAGCAATCCGGCCACCTACACCAAGGTCTTCGGCGAGATTCGAGCCCTGTTCGCCCAGGTGCCCGAGGCGCGCATCCGCGGCTACAAGCCGGGGCGCTTCTCCTTCAACGTGCGCGGGGGGCGCTGCGAGGCCTGCGAGGGGGCGGGCCTGCGCACGGTGGAAATGCAGTTCCTGAGCAACGTGGAGGTGGTGTGCGAGGAATGCGGCGGCAGGCGCTTCAACGAGGAGACCCTGCAGATCCATTACAAGGAGCGCAACATCCATCAGGTGCTGGACATGACCGTCAGCCAGGCCTTGCAGTTCTTCGCCAACATCCCCGCCGCCGCGCGCATCCTGGACACCCTGCATTCCGTGGGGCTGGGCTACATCCGCCTGGGCCAGCCCTCCACCACCCTCTCCGGCGGGGAGGCGCAGCGGGTCAAGCTGGCCTCCGAACTGCGCAAGAAGGGCACGGGGCGCACCCTGTATCTGCTGGACGAGCCCACCACCGGCCTGCACTTTCACGACATCCGCAACCTGCTGGACTGCCTGGACTCCCTGGTGGAGCAGGGCAACACGGTGCTGGTGATCGAGCACAACCTGGACGTGGTCAAGGTGGCCGATTACATCATCGATCTCGGTCCCGGCGGTGGACAGCACGGCGGCGAGCTGGTCTGCGCGGGATCGCCGGAGGAGGTGGCCGCCCAGCCCGATTCCCTCACCGGGCGGGTGCTGGCCGAGGCGCTACGGCCCCATACGCCCCTCAACGGCGGGCGGGAAGCTCCCGTGATGAACAACGGGCAGCGGGACCTGGTGGTGCGCGGGGCGGAGAAGAACAACCTCAAGCACGTGGACGTGACCATCCCCCACAACAGCTTCACGGTCATCACCGGCGTCTCCGGCTCCGGCAAGACCTCCCTGGCCTTCGACACCATCTTCGCCGAGGGTCAGGCGCGCTACGTGGAGTCCCTGTCCACCTATGCCCGGCGCTTCCTGGGGCGGATGGACAAGGCCCGCGTGGACGGCATTGACGGGCTGGCCCCGGCCATCGCCATCAACCAGAAGAGCAGCGGGCGCAGCCCCCGCTCCACGGTGGCCACCATCACGGAGATTTACGACTACCTGCGCCTGCTCTACGCGCGCATCGGCGTGCCCCACTGCCCGCGTTGCGGCACCCGCCTGGAGAGCTTCACTCCCACCCGGCTGGCGCGCAGGCTGGTGGAAGAGCGCGGCGGAGAGCGGCTGGTGCTGCTGGCCCCCCTCTTCCGGCCCGGCTCGCAGCGGCCGGCGGCCCTGGACCGCCTGGAGCATTTCTCCGAGTTGGCTCAGGCGCTGCTGGCCGAGGGCTTCGCCCGGGCGCGCATCGGCGGGGAGACGGTGGAGCTGGCCGAGTGGCTGGCGCTTCCCGCCACTAAGCGCAAGATCA
Organism: uncultured bacterium; assembly: GCA_965369935.1. Classification (GTDB taxonomy): domain Bacteria; phylum SAR324; class SAR324; order SAR324; family JACQKK01; genus JAPUIH01. Next base: position 2,362 of record CBDUSX010000191.1, on the reverse strand, counting down.
GGAAGGGCACGGCGGTGGAACTGGTCATTGACCGCCTGCGTATATCCCCTTCCGAGCGCAAGCGCGTGGCCGAAGCCTGCGAGGTGGCCTTTGCCCACGGCCACGGCCTGGTCCTGCTGACCTTCCCCGATGCGCCTCCCGCGTCCCGGGCGGCGTCCCGGGCGGTGTCTCGAAATCAGGGCGCAGGCAAGAGCAACGGCAAGGGCAACGGCAGGGACGCGGCCGGCGGCACGGCGGGGAGCATCCAGGATGCCGAGTGGCTGGTCAGCGAGCCGGTGGGCTGCGTGGCCTGCGGCTACTATCAGGACGAGCCGCTCACCCCGCGCATGTTCTCCTTCAATTCCCACGTGGGGGCCTGCCCGGCCTGCTCGGGGCTGGGCAAGTCCCTGCAGGCGGACCCCGCCCTGCTGGTGCCCTTCGCCGAGTATCCCCTGCTGGAGGGAGCGTTGGTGCCCTCCAAGGTGGGCAAGTGGATGGCGCGCAAGAACACCCGCGCCGAGCGGGCCGTCCGCGCCTTCGCCGAGCGGGAAGGCATCAACCTGGAGCAGCCCTTCGGAAAGCTGAGCGAGCGGGAGCGCTCCCTGCTGCTGTACGGGGACGGCCAGGCCCTGCGCTACACGCGGCGCCGTCATTTCTCGCGCACCGTGCGCACCTACAACACGCGCTTCCAGGGGATCACCGGGATCGTGCTGGACTGGTACCGGGAGGCGGAGAATCCCGGCTGGGCCGGCCTGCTGGAGCAGGTGATGGCCGACGTGGCCTGCCCGGATTGCGAGGGCGAGCGGCTGAAGCCGGAATACCGGGCGGTCACCCTGGCCGGGCACACGATCAGCGGCCTGTGCAAATTGACCGTGGAGGAGGCGCTGGAAGAGTTGGCCTCATGGTCGCTGTCCAAAAACGACCGGCTGGTGGCCGAGCAGCCCCTGCAGGAAATCCGCACCCGGTTGGGCTTCCTGAAGGACGTGGGGCTGGGCTACCTCAACGTGAACCGTGAGGCCAACACCCTCTCCGGCGGCGAGGCCCAGCGCATCCGGCTGGCCTCCCAGCTGGGCTCCCACCTGGTGGGGGTGCTCTACGTGCTGGACGAGCCCACCATCGGCCTGCATTCGCGGGACACGCGCCGCCTGCTGGACACCCTGAAGCGCCTGCGGGAGCGGGGCAACTCGGTGGTGGTGGTGGAGCACGACCCGGAGACGATCCTGGCGGCGCAGCACGTGATTGACGTCGGCCCCGGCGCCGGACACCACGGGGGCGAGGTGGTGGCCGCGGGCACCCCGGCGGCGCTGATGAAAAATCCCGCCTCCATCACCGGCGCTTATCTGTCCGGAGCGAAGTCCATCCCCCTCCCCGAGGCCCTGCGCCCCGTTGATGCGGAACGGCAGTTGCTGGTGCGGGGGGCGCGGGCCAACAACCTGAAGGACATCACCGCGGCCTTCTCCCTGGGCCTGTTCACCGCGGTGACCGGCGTCTCCGGCTCGGGCAAGTCCACCCTGGTGGTGGAAATTCTGCAAAAGGCCCTGCAGAGAAACCTCAGCAAGGTGCGCGTGGTGCCGGGCGCCCACGAAGCCATCGAAGGGCTGGAGCAGGTGGACAAGCTGGTGGTGATAGACCAGTCGCCCATCGGCAAGACCCCCAAGTCCAACCCGGCCACCTACACCGGGATGCTGGACGGCCTGCGTGCCCTGATGGCCCAGATGCCCGAGGCCAAAACCCGCGGCTACAAGCCGGGGCGCTTCTCCTTCAACGTGCGCGGCGGGCGCTGCGAGGCCTGCGAGGGGCGGGGCTTCAATCAGATCGAGATGCACTTCCTGGCCGACGTGTGGGTGCCCTGCGATTCCTGCGGCGGCAGGCGCTACAATCGGGAGACGTTGCAGGTGATGTTCCGCGGCAAGCACATGGCGGACATCATGGACATGGAGATCGAAGCCGCCCTGGAACTGTTCGCCAACCAGCCCCGCATCCGCCGCCCACTGACCACCCTCAACGAGGTGGGGCTGGGCTACATGAAGCTCGGCCAGCCGGCCAACACCCTCTCGGGCGGGGAGGCGCAGCGCATCAAGCTGGCCGCCGAACTGGGCCGGCCCCGCACCGGGCGCACGGTCTACGTGTTGGACGAGCCCACCACCGGCCTGCACCCGGACGACATCGCCAAGCTGCTGCGCGTGCTGCACCGGCTGACGGACGAGGGCAACACGGTGGTCATCATCGAGCACAACCTGGACGTCATCAAGACCGCCGACTGCGTGATTGACCTAGGACCGGAGGGGGGCGACGAGGGCGGCGAGATCGTGGCCACCGGCACCCCCGCCGAGCTGACCAAACACCGCAAGAGCCACACCGGCAAGGCCCTCAAGGCCTATCT
>CBDUSX010000190.1:0-5964 GCA_965369935.1 uncultured bacterium | reverse complement strand
CCCTGGCCGCGGCGGGGTTCGCCCTGACCCTGCTCCTGCAACGCTTCGTGCCGGGCACTTGAGCGGACGCTTCGCGAACCGCCCCTGCACGCAGCTTCGGTTTTAGGGCCTTCTACCCTTCGAACAGGTGGGCCAGCATCAGGTCTTTCACCTCGGTGGCGGGGAGGCTCTCGCGGCGCAGCAGGTCTTTTTCGCTGGTGATGAGCAGCGGCCCTTTCAGGGGATCGTCGGTGATGCGGCCGTGGGAGCCCTTGACCAGCCCCGCATCGAGGGGAATCACGTCCATCAGGTAGCGGAAGCCCAGCGCCTTCTTGAGCAGGATCCTGCCCACTTTCAGCATGGGAAAGCGCAGCTTGGGGTCAATGAACAACTCCGCCGGGTCGAAGCCCGGCTTGCGGTGAATGTCCACGGTGGGGGCGAAGTCCGGGGCCACGGCGTCGTCCAGCCAATAGTAGTAGCTGAACCACTTGTCGGCCTGTGAGATGGCCACCAGTTCTCCGGCGCGGGGATGGTCGAGGCGGAACTCCGCCTTGCCCGCCTGGTCCAGCACCCGCTCGACCCCCGGCAGGGCCTCCAGCAGGGCCTTGACCTCCGCCACCCGCCGGGGCTCGCGCACGTAGACATGGGCCAGCTGATGGTCCGCCACGGCGAAGGCATCGCATGCGCCGGCGTCGAGCTGCTCGCGGCCCAGCTCTTCCCGCACATGGATCAGCCCGGCCTCGCGCAGGGCGCGGTTTATGTGCACCACGCCGTTGACCGGGGTGATGCCGTATTCGGACAGCACGATCACCCGCGCCCCCCGCTCCCGGAAATGGGCGATCAGGCGTCCGCAGATGGCGTCCACTTCGGCCAGGTCCTTGTGGATGGCCGGGTCGTCCGGCCCCAGGCGCTGCAGGTTGTAGTCCAGATGGGGCAGGTAAATCAGGGTCAGGGTGGGGGCCTCCCAGTCGAACACGCGGCGTCCCGCCTCGGCGATCCAGACCGTTGCGGGCAGGCCGGCCTTGGGGCCCCAGAAATTGAAGAAGGGGAACTCGCCCAGCTCGGCTTTCAGCCGGGGCCGCAGCCCCTCCGGCTCGCTGTAGACGTCGAAGATCTTGCGCCCGTCGGCCGGGTAGGCCGGGCGGGGGGTGACGGAAAAGTCGGCGCCGGAGTACATGTTGTACCACCAGAACATCTTGGCGCAGGTGAAGGCGGCGTCGCGCTTGCGGGCCGCCTCCCAGACCTTCTCCCCCTCCACCAGCCGGTTGGACTGACGCCACAGCCACACCTGGGCCAGATCGCGGAAGTACCAGCCGTTGGCCACGATGCCGTGCTGCGCCGGCGCAAGGCCGGTGAGGAAGGTGGACTGCGCGGTGCAGGTGACCGCCGGGGTGACGGTTTCCAGGGGACAGGCCGCGCCGGCGGCGGCGAAGGCGCTCAGGTGGGGTGTGTGGGGGCCCAGCATGTCGCTGGTCAGCCCCACCACGTTGAGGACGACGGTCTGGTGCATGGCGCGCTTGAGAGGTTCCTAGGACTACTTGGTCAGATACGACTCATTACGGGTCATAAGAGAAAATTCGACCCGGCAACCGCAGATGAACGCCGACAGACGCCGATATAAAATTTGATTTTATTCAATCCGTGTTTATCCGCGTTTATCGGCGGTTTCAAATGACTGTGAGGTACTAGGATTCCACCACCGGGGTCTGGCCCCGCAGCACGGAGTTGCCGTCGTACAGATCGGTCTGGTTGATGCTGGGGCGGGTCTCGATGCCCGCCAGGTCCAGGTTGCCGCTCTGGGCGAAGAAGGCGGCCGGATTGTCCCACACGATCTTCGAGATTTCCTCCTCCGCAATTCCCATCTCGCGCATCTTGGCGACGGTCTTGGGCACCTTGAGGGGATCGCTGATGCCCCAGTCGGCCGCGGAGTTGATGATGATGCGCTCGCTGCCGTACTGCTTGACCAGCCGCGCCATGCGCTCTTCGTCCATCTTGGTGTTGGGGTAGATGGAATGGCCCGCCCAGCAGCCCGTGTCCAGCACCAGGGGCAGGGTTTCCTCGTTGTTGTGGTCAATCAGCGCCTTTTCCTCCGGAAAGCCCACCTCCCGCAACAGGGCCAGGGTGCGCACGGTGCCGCCCTTCTTGTCGCGGTGGGGGGTGTGGATCAGCACGGGCAGGTCGAATTCCAGCGCTATTTCCAACTGGCGGGCGAACAGCTTTTCCTCCACCTCGGTCTGGTCGTCGTAGCCGATCTCCCCCACGGCCACCACCCCTTCCTTCTGCAGGTAGCGGGGCATCATTTCCAGCACGGCCTCGGAAACGCTGGGGCTGTTGGCCTCCTTGGGATTGAGGGCGATGGTGCAGAAATGACGGATGCCGAACTGCGAGGCGCGAAAGCGTTCCCAGCCCAGCAGGCTATTGAAGTAATCCTCGAAGGAGCCCCCGTGGGTGCGGGGCTGGCCCAGCCAGAAGGCCGGCTCCACGATGGCCACGATGCCCGCCTCCGCCATGGCCGCGTAATCGTCGGTGGTGCGCGAGGTCATGTGAATGTGCGGATCGAACATTTTGATTGGCTGGGTCATGGGCAGCATCCTTTCCGTTTCTCTGGGCAATATATTCTCAGCGTATGTATTCTCTGAGCGACATTGTCTCTCGGCGAAAGTTCTCTCTCAACGAAATCGTCTCTCGCGGATATTGCCGCGCCGCGCCACCCCGCGCGCCGGGACAGCTGTTCGTGTCCTATGGCAAGTATCTATATCTATATCTCATCTATTGCAAAACCATCTATCGCAAATACCAGCCTCAGCCCATTCTGGCCAGGGCGCCGGCGATGGCTTTCCGCACCCGCTCCTCCTGCTCCAGATCCGCCCGCGCCTGCAGGGCCTCGCGGCTGCTTCCGTTGGTCAGCGAGCCCAGCCCGACGGCGGCCCAGTAGCGGTGGCCGGGGTCTTCATGGCCCAGGTAGCGGTGCACCCGCTCCAGCCCTTCGGGGCCGACGTGCGGCGCCAGCACCAGCCAGATGTCCGCGGGCACGGGCCGTCCGGCGGCTTCCCGCTCGCTGGCAAAATCGTCGCTCATGCGCGACAGCTCCGCGTTTACCCGTCCTTCCAGGCCCACGATCCGCTCCAGGGCCAGCCCGTTGAACAGGACCTTCATTGCCAGCTGGTTGAAGTTGGGCTCGGGAAAAACCTCCGCGGGATAGGGGTTTTCGCAGGCGATGGCCTCGAACAGCGGGATGATGTTGGTGCGGCAGGCGTCCACCGCCGTGGCCAGGAAGCGCCCGCTCTCCGGCAGCAGGCTCAGGCCCCGCAGCCAGCTTTCCTGCTCGCGGCTGTCGCCCAGTTCATAGCAGCGCAGGGCCAGCGCGGCGAATTCCTCCGGCGCCAGGTGCTCCGCCAGGGTGAGCAGCAGCAGGGCCCGCGCCGCCTCGTCCGCACCCCAGTGGGACAGGGCCAGGTTTGGGGCCAGGCCTTGCGCGCGCGCCTGCTCCTCCGGGCCCAGGGCCAGGGCCGCCTTGCCCATACGCCGGGAGGCGCCGGTGTAGGTGCCCAGCAGGGTGTTCTCGTGCAGCGGGGGGGCCGTGTCATTGCGCGCCCGCGGCGCGACGGCCGCGAGGGCCTTTTCCAGCCATGCCCGCCCCTCTTCCGGGGCGCGGGCGCTCAACAGATCGTGCAAAAGCCGCTTCATCGAAACGCTATCCCGTTCGCCGTGTGAATCTTCTTCGTGTGAATTGTGTTGCCGCGATTCTACTGCATTTGATGCGGGCCGGGCAACAAGGGCTTTAAACACCAGCCGCCCGGCAGGTGGTTTCACTGCTTGGAGGCGGCCTTGGACGCCGGTTTCAGCGTGACGACGTAAGCCAGCACCTTGAGCATTTCGTCCTGGCTCATCCTGTCGTAGAGGGAACGCATGGCGCCGAAGGCGCCGTCCATCAGGATTTCGAACTTTCCCACGTCGCTGCCGGCGCGGTCGTTGACGTATACCTCGTCAATCAGGCTGGGGCCAATCTTCCCGGAGCCGTCCGGCATGTGGCACGGCTGGCAGAACTCAACGTACAGTTCCTTGCCCCGCGCCAGGGCCTTGGGCTGGCCGCGATAAGGATTTTTGCCCATGGCGTAGAATTGCTTCATGGCCTCGGTGAGCACGTCTCCCGGCCGCAGGGCGAGATTGAGGGGCGTATTGTCAATGGCGCTGCGGAAGGTGATGGAATTGCCCCACAGGGGCGCCGCACCCGGCGCCACAAGCAGTGCGAGAGCCAGCGCGGCGATGTTCCGCAGGGCAACGTTCCGAAGGCCGGCAGGCGAGTGCATGAGGTTGTCAGTTTGGAAAAAACGGTTGGCCGCCGGCCCGGCGGAATACACCGTGCCGGGCCGGCGGCGCCGGAAGCGCTGCAGCAGCTATTTCCTCACCCGGGCGCGCTTCGCGCCGCGGGGCACCTTATTGGCCGCCACGAACCTCCACAAGGCGCCCTTCTTATTGGCCAGCGCGCCCTTGTCATCGGTGTAGAAGCAGTAGCAGTTCGTCGCCAGCAGGGTGCCGTCCTCGTCGGGATTGCCCCCGGTGAACATCAGGTTGGCCTGCATCAACTGCTGCATCTGCCAGCTGGAGCCGTCCCAACCGATGGCCCAAACGCGGCCCGTGCACCAGTCGCCCACCACATAGGCCCCATTCAGTCCGCCATAATGGGCCACGCCAAAGCCCATCACCGCGCAGCCAAAGCCGCTTTTCAACTTGGCCGCGCCGGGATAGGGCGTCTCGTGGGGATATTCCGCGACCGGCAACACGCCCACTTGCGGGCATTCGTCGTTGGCTCCGGTCATGGGATGGCAGTTGGTGCCCATGTTGAACTTCCAGCCGTAATTTTCTCCGCCCTTGCTGTTGGCCGGCTGCCAGTCTATCTCCTCCAGATGATTCTGGCCCACGTCGGAAATCCACAGGTCTCCGGACTTCGGGTCGAAGTGGAACTTGTAGGGATTGCGCAGGCCGTAGGCCCAGATTTCCGGCTTCGCGCCTATTTTGATCTTGCTGAAGCCCTCCTCGGTCACCCCAAACAGCACCATCATGCGGTCCTGCACGGCACGGGCGTAGGGGTTGGACTTGGGAATGCGGTAGGGATTCAGGTCCTCATCCGATACGTTCACGTCAATGCGCAGCATCTTGGCCAGGTAGCTCTTCAGGTCCTGGCCGGCATCCAGCACGTCGCCCTCCCAGCCGCCGTCTCCGCGGCCGATATACAAATAGCCGTCCGGGCCGAACTTGATGTCGCCGCCGTAGTGGTTGTAGTAGGGGTACGGCACCATCATGATGACCTTGGCGGTCTTCGCGGCCTGCTTCACGCTCACGACGTTTGGACTGTTCCGATCCACGGTCATGCGCACCACCATGGCCGCCCCGTTGAAGGGCAGGGAGGAGTAGTGGATGTAGAAATACCCGTTCTGCTTGAAGTCGGGATGGAACGCCACGGACCACAGGCCCTGCTCCACGAATCCCGTCTGCACCTCGCTGCCCAGCAGGGTCAGCTTGGTCAGGTCCAGGAACGGCTTGCGCAGCACCTTGCCTTTTTTGGTGACGATCTTGATGCGGCCCACGCGCTCTACGACAAACATGCGCCCCGTGCCGTCGCGGGCGGAGGACACGTTGACCGGATCGTTGAACCCGTCGGCCACCCTGATCAGCACCAGCTTGGGCTTGCCGGGAAGTCTGCCCCCGGGACGGGCCACCTCCGAGGCTTTGGTGGGCACCCTGGCCGCGTGTGCGGTCAGGGCGAAGGCCAGCGCCAGCGCCGGCAGCCCGATCAGTAACGCAAATTTCTTCATTTTCTACCCCCTTCAAATTCACGGTTGATGCTCAAGAACAGAAAGAAAACCGCGGGCCCACACCGCCGGGACGGCGATGAAGCCGAATTAAATTATGAAAACGTGACCCACCGGCGATGCGGGATTGTTCGTTCGCCGGTGGGAGTCCATGCGCTACCTTTTTTCCAAG
>CBDUSX010000189.1:0-5997 GCA_965369935.1 uncultured bacterium | reverse complement strand
GCCGCGCTGTCCATGGACGGAGCGAACAGGTTCTGCTCCGTCCAGCGCTTGTACCACTTGTCTTCTATTTCTGCGGGGATATACCGTTCGATCGTCATGCCTGCCGGTCTTCCTTTTCCAACTGTTCCATCAGCTTCGGCATTTCCTCCTGCACGGCCTTTCGCACCGACACGGTAATCATTTCGTCCAGCACTTCGCCCAGGCGGGCTTTCATGTCCTCATCGAGCATGGCCGCCGGCAGGTCCATCGCGGGCAGCCCGCCCGGCCCGGCATCTTCAAAGGATTCTGCCGCGGCGCCTGCGACCGCCTCGGCCTCCAGGCCCGCGGGCCCGTCCGCGGGCAACTCGAACTCCGGGTCGTCCCCCGAACTCTTGATGCCTTCCTGTTCCAGCAGGTCCGAGAGTTTTTCCCCTTCCGGGTGGGCCTCGATTTCCGCTTTCAGCCCCATCAACTCCTGCTCGAAGTCGGAGTATTCTTCCATGGCCTCGTCCACCTGGTCCTGCACGCCGCCTTCGGCCGCGGCGTCCATGGCGGGTTGCGGGCCCTCCTCCAGTTCCGACACGTCGTCTTCGAGAAATTCGGAGATGTCCTGCCCCGCGGCCTCTTCATCCAGCTCGCCGCTGTCCGCCAGGTCCAACTCGATGGCGTCGTCCATGTCCAGGGGCTCGGGCTCCGCTTCCTCCAGAGCGGGCTCCTGTTCCAGCGTGATGGAGGGCGTCCCATCGGCTTCCGCGGTCTCTTCCAGACTCATGGCCGGGCCGTCCTGGGCCATGGCATCCACCAGATCGGTCTCCGGGGCCGCGGTGAGCTCCAACTCCTCAATTTCCGCAATGCTATCGTCCAGCAGATCCAGTTCTTCCATGGCTTCGGCTTCAAGGGCCGGCAATTCTTCGAGGGTCCCTTCCATTCCGGCGCCGAATTCCGGCTCGTCCGATTCGGCAGGGAAGGTCGCCCCTCCTTCCGGCTCGGGCGCCGCGGCGGTGGCAGAGGCCGCCTCGGGCATCTCGCCATAGGTGCCCTCGATGGCAGCCTCCTCGTCCAGCGCGGAAAGCATGATCGCCTCCTCGTCCTGATCCAGCACCAGTTGCGGCTCGTCCTCGTCCTCCATCGCCGCCTCGGCCGGTTCCGCCTCCGAAAGCGCGACCAGCTCGTCCATTTCCGACGTTTCGCCGGTGTCCACCACTTCGGGCACGAAATCATCGATTTCCGCCTCGCCCTGGTCCGTTTCCACCTCCTGCATGGCCTGCAGAATTCCGTCCTCGTCCTGATCCAGCACCAGTTGCGGCTCGTCCTCGTCCACCATTTGCCCCTCGGCCGTTTCCGCCACCGAAAGCGCGACCAGCTCGTCCATTTCCGATGTTTCGTCTGTGTCCAGCGCTTCGGGCACGAAATCGTCGATTTCCGCCTTGTCCTGGTCCGTTTCCGCTTCCTGCATGGCCTGCAGAATTCTGTCCTCGTCCAGCTCGTCGTCGCCCAGGTATTCCTCGCGGAAATCCTCCTCGTCCTCCTCCGCCGCGGCCGCTTCCGGCGCCGCCTCGGCGGCGGGCTCGGGCACGGTTTCTTCCGGGCCGATCAGCGCTTCCGCCTCCTCGTGGGCGACGGACTCCGGCTCTTCATCCTCATCGAAGATGGACTCTTCGCGCAGTTCCATGGTGTCCAGGGTGCCCAGTTCCCCTTCGAGGCTATCAAGCTCCCCCTCGCTGGAAATGAGGGACACGAACTCGTCGTCCTCCGCGGATGCGTCGCCGGCTTCCGGCCCTTCTCCCGTAGCGGAAAAGACCGGCTTGAGTTCCATCATGCGCCGCACGGACAGGGGAATGTCCTCCCCGCCTTCCGCTGAGTCTTCCTCCTCCAGCCCCTCCTCGAACAAGGCCACCTCGTCCTGTCCCAGGTCCTCGTCCAGGGCGCTGAAATCCACCCCATCGGCGGAAATTTCCACCTCGATATCTTCCAGGGGCGGGGTCAAGGTGGGCTCGCCTTCGTCCAGGGATTGATCGAAGCCGGCCGGCTCCGGACCGGCCTCCCCGGTGGTTTCCTCATCCAGCAGGTCCGCGGGCCCCAATTCTTCTATTTCCTGATCGCCTTCGAAGGTGGAGGTTTCAAGAGCGGGCTCATCCGCCTCGGGAAAGCGCGCTTCCTCCATCAGCGTGGCTTCGCCTTCCTCCGCGATTTCCGCCTGTCCCCCCTCCGCCCAGTCCCCGGCGGGCGTTTCGACCGTGACGACCGGCTCGAAAGCGGTCTCGGGTTGCAGGGTGTCCGTAAGGGTCTGCTCTTCCACCACCAGTTCGGGCCCGTCATCCTCCAGGGTGATGCTGAAGTCCACCTTGGGCGCCTCAACCGCCGCGGCGGGCTCCGGAGCGCCGTCCTGCAAGAGGTCCAGCACGTCGGAATCCACCACCTGCAGGTCGGCCAGGGGATCGGGCTTGTCGTCTATGGACTGGGACTTCTTGTACTCGTAGGCCGAGCCGATCAGGTCAATCAGGTCCAGGTGCCGGCTCACCTGCTGCTGCAGATCGCTGGCCTCGAAGGGTTTGCGCACGACCCCGGCCACATGGATTTCCTTCAACTTGTCCGGGTCTATGTTTTCGTTGGAATTGGCCAACAGAATGAGGGGCACCGAGGACAGCGATTCCCCTTTTCTGAGTTCGCGGCATACCGCATAATCGGATTGCTGGTCCGCGTTGCTGATCAGGATCAAATCCGGCATAAGGGACATGGCCCGGTCAACGAAATTCTCCGGGTTGAATTCGTGATGCAGCGTCAGCCCGTCCAATTCCAGCGCGGAACCGACCAGCCCGTGAATAATCGAGTTTTCTTCCAGAACAAGGATGGACTTATTCATGAGCTGGGTCTCCCTGCACTAAGCGGTTGCCGCCTCGGCGCCGTATTCAGGATCGCTTCCATTATGGGGAACAGGCCCTCGCCAATCAAGGCTAATCGCCTGTAATTATAACGCAATATGAACATATTATCCTGGTATGTGGCCAAGAGCTTCCTAAGGTATCTGTTCTACTGCGTTCTGGCGATGGTGTTGCTGCTGCTCATCGCCAACATGTTCGGCAACATCGAGTCCGCCTTCGACAGCTGGCCTAAATTCCTCGAATTTCTGAACGGCACCCTGCGCTCCGTGCCCGCGATCGTCGAAATCATCCTGCCGTTGTCCGTGCTGCTGGCGACGGTAATGACCTTCACCGGGCTCAGCCGGTCTTCCGAACTGGTGGCCATGAAGAGCGCCGGAATGGGGTTTTTGCACATGATGCTGCCCCTGTTCCTGGTGCTCGTTCCCGTGGCTGCGCTGGGCTATCTCAACCAGAATTATCTATATAACGCTCTAAACCGGGAGGAGGATCAGGCCGCCGGGCGCCTGGAACGCCACCAGTGGCGCAGCGATGGTAAAAACATCTATTATTTCAGTTCAATCGACTCCCAGAGCAAGAGCATCAGCAAGGGATATGTCTTCCGCTGGCTTCCGCATCCGTTCCGGATTTCCGAAATGGTCACCTTTTCGGCCGCAACGCGGGAGCGGCCTGGTTGGACCTTTCAGCACGTCACCAAGCGGGAGCATTCCGCCGGGGCCTGGAAATTTGAACGGACCGGCACCCTGAATGTTCCCGAGCGGGAGTTCCCTAATGTGTTTAAACCGTTGGAGGTGGACGCCCACCATATGCCAATCATTGACTTGTATCGGGAAATTCGTCAACTCGAAAAACGGAACCCCCGAGTTGTGGTTTACCTTTCGGAATGGTACCAAAAAACTGCGGTATTGTTTGCCCCTTTTATCATGGTGCTGGTTGGCGCACCACTGTCGCAATCCCACGTCCGCAGGGCACGCGTGGCCGGCGAGATCGTGGTCACCATCTTCGGGGGGATCGTTTACTGGATTGGCAATGAAATCCTCCTCACCCTGGGCCAGGGCGGCGTTATCCATCCGCTGATAGCGGCGTGGGGCGTGAACGTGTTGTTCATTGCGGTGGGGCTGGCGCTGTTTCTTCGCCACCGTTAAGGCGCTCCTGCCTGTCCAAATCCTGTACGATTCCTGTAGAATGTCCGCCAACCGGCCCGATAATTTCCGTGGCCCCGGGCGGCTCCCGCCGGAAGTTGGCCGGGATTTTGCTTCCACTGTGGCTGACGTTGTTGCAGCCACGGCTGAAGGTGCCGCGGCCCGCGAATGGAGACGCGGGCGACACCTTGGCCGGCTGAGTCAGCTAAACCACATACGGCACGGCGGAAGGGCCGCTTATGCGGCCGCCCCGCCGGATTCATGGGGACGGTGCAGTGGGTCAACTCATCGGCAAAAAGGAAGTCATCGCCATCGGCGGAGGCAAGGGCGGCGTCGGCAAAAGCTTCCTGGCCAGCAACCTGGGGGTGATTCTGGCCAAGAACAACAACAAGTCCGTGCTGGTGGATGCCGACCTGGGGGGCGCCAACCTGCATACCTGCCTTGGCATACCCGCTCCCACGGTCACCCTGTCCGACTTCGTCAACGACCCTTCAATGAAGCTGGACGACGTGCTCGTCCGCACCTCGGAAGAAAACCTGATGCTGATCAGCGGCGCCCAGGACTTCCTGGGAATCGCCAATCCGAAGTACACCCAGAAAATCAAGCTGCTGCGCTCCATTCAGGCGCTCGAAGCCAACTACATCATTCTCGACCTCGGCGCGGGCACTTCCCTGAATACGTTGGACTTCTTCCTGATCGCCGACAAGGGGGTGCTGGTGGTGATCCCTGAACCCACCTCCATTGAGAACGCCTACCGCTTCATCAAAAGCGCCCTGTACCGCAAGCTCAAGCTTCTGGCCAGCAGCGGCAAGGTGAAGGAAGTAATCGAGAAGGCGATGAGCAGGAAAAACGACCTGGGCATAAACACGCCGGTGGAGTTGATCGAGTACGCCGCCAAGATCGATCCGGATACCGGCGAATTGCTGGCCGACGCCGTGAACAAATTCCGGCCGCGAATCGTATTAAACCAGGTGAGAACCGTGCAGGATATCCGCACCGGGTTCGCCATGCAGAACGCCTGTATGAAGTATTTCGGCATCAAGGTGGATTTTCTCGGATACCTTGAAAATGACGAGCAAATCTGGCAATCAATACGAAAGCGTCAGCCCATTACCCAGAACGGGAATTACAGTAAATCCGCCAGGAGTTTGCGGACGATTGCCTATAATTTGCTGAACGACCTTGAGGTGCGGCCCGAATAATCGGCCGCGCCTGCCGGCTCGATTTGCATAAAAGCCGTGGAAAACCGCCCAATGGTCACGAAGTCTGTCAAGTCGCAGGACTATTACAAGCTGCTCGGCGTTTCCCGCTCTGCGACCCAGGATGAAATTCGTAAAGCCTTCGAAATTTGCAAGCATACTTATCAGGAAGATTCGTTGGCGACCTATTCCCTCTTTTCCGAGGACGAGAACCGGCAGCTCTTCATCCTGATGTCGGAGGCCTACGAGATTCTTTACGACCCCACTTCGCGCAAGGAGTACGATTCCTTTCTCTCTCAAAAGGAGGGGCGCGGCCGTGGAACTGTCGGGGAAGGGGAACGCATGGTGGCCTCGATGATTGGCGTCAACACCCAGCTGCGGGAAGAGGCCCAGGCCAAAGCCGGGGTGGCCGCAAAACAAACCAAGCGCGCGCCCGCGGCGGCCGGGGGGCAGCAGGAGAAAAAAGCGCGCGCATCGCAAAAGTCCAAGGAAGTCCTGGCCCGGGCGGAAAAGTTCATCGAATCCGTGGATGCCTACTCCGGGCCGGTGCTGAAGAAAATCCGCGGCCTGCGGGGCATCTCCCTGGAAGATCTTTCCGACCAGACCAAAATCCGTAAGACCTATCTGGAGTACCTGGAGGCGGAGGACTTCCAGTTCCTTCCGGCCCCGGTCTACATCAAAGGCTTCATCTCCAACATGGCCGTAGTGCTGGGCCTGCCCACCCAAAAAGTGGCGGAGGACTACATGGAGCATTACTGGGAGCACCAGGGCGGAAAGGCGCCCTAAGCCCTCTAGCGG
>CBDUSX010000188.1:0-6015 GCA_965369935.1 uncultured bacterium | reverse complement strand
CTGCACAGTGGCGCCGGGCGCGTGACAGCGCATACACAGGATTCTGAGAGATGAGGACGATGAAGCATAATCCCAACGGTTATCCAGCAAAGCAGGGGTTGTACGACCCGGCGCTGGAAAAGGACGCCTGCGGGGTGGGGTTCGTCGTCAACTTCAAGGGCGAAAAGTCCCACGACATCATCGAGCAGGGCCTGCAGGTGCTGGTCAATCTCTCCCACCGGGGCGCCACCGGCGCGGACCCGGACGTGGGGGACGGCGCGGGCATCCTGATGCAGCTTCCCGAGGCCTTTTTCCGCGAGGTCACCGCGCCCCTGGGCTTTGAGCTGCCCGAGGCGCCGGGCTACGGGGTGGGGATGGTGTTCCTGCCTTCCGGCGAGGCCCAGCGCGCTGTCTGCGAGTCGGTGATCAACGACCGCATCGTGCGGGAGGGTCAGCAGGTGCTGGGCTGGCGCACGGTGCCGGTGGATGCCTCCTCCCTGGGCAAGCTCTCACGGGAGACCATGCCCTACATCCGCCAGGTATTCATCGCCCAGGAGCCGGGCGTTGCGGATCAGGCTGCGCTGGAGCGCAAGCTCTACGTGATCCGCCGCCTGATCGAAAAAGGGGTGCAGGACGCCGGAGTGACCGATTTTTCGGTGCCCAGCATGAGTTCGCGCACCATCGTTTACAAGGGCATGCTCACCGCCCATCAGCTCGAGGAGTTGTACCCGGACCTGCATCACCGGGCCATGGTGTCGGCGATCGCGCTGATCCATGCGCGCTACAGCACCAACACCTTCCCCAGCTGGCACCTGGCCCATCCCTACCGCGTGCTGGCCCACAATGGGGAGATCAACACCCTGCGGGGCAACATCAACTGGATGCGGGCGCGGGAGAAGAACATGACCTCCCCCCTGTTCGGGGATGATTTGGGCAAGCTGTTTCCCATCATCAACCCGGTGCTGAGCGACTCGGCCATCTTCGATCAGGCGCTGGAATTTCTGCTCCAGACCGGGCGCTCCCTGCCCCATGCCATGATGATGATGAATCCGGAGGCCTGGGACGGCAACATCCACATGGACGAGGAGCGGCGGGCCTTCTACCAGTACCACGCCACCCTGATGGAGCCCTGGGACGGGCCGGCGGCCATGGCCTTTTCCGACGGCACCGTGGTGGGCGCCACCCTGGACCGCAACGGGCTGCGGCCCGCCCGCATCCTGGTCACCAAGGACGGCCGGGTGATCATGGCCTCCGAGGCGGGGGTGTTGCCCGTGGCGCCGGAAAACGTGGCCTACAAAACCCGCCTGCGTCCGGGGCGCATATTCGTGGTGGACACCGGCGAGGGGCGGATCATTGACGACGCGGAGGTCAAAGCCGGCATGGTGGCCCAGCATCCCTACCGGGAATGGATCGAGCGGAACAAGATCGAGCTGGACGATCTGGCCGAGCCGCCCCACGTCCATCAGCCGGATCGGGAGACCGTGCTCAGGCGGCAGCAGATTTTCGGCTACACCAAGGAGGATTTGAAGATCATCCTGCCCCCCATGGCCGAGACCGGCGCGGAGCCGGTGGGCTCCATGGGCGTGGATGTCCCGATCGCGGTGCTCTCCGACCGGCCCAAGCTGTTGTTCAACTACTTCAAGCAGAACTTCGCCCAGGTCACCAACCCGGCCATTGACCCGATCCGCGAGGAGGCGGTGATGTCCCTGGTGACTTTTATGGGCCGCGAAGGAGACCTGCTGGACGAGTCGCCGGTGAACGCCCACGTGCTGCGCCTGCCCCATCCCATTCTCACCAACTACGAGTTGGAAAAGCTGCGCCACGTGACCGTGGGGGATTTCCAGGCCAAGACCCTGCCCATGCTGTTCATGGCCGCGGACGGCGCGCCGGGGATGGAAAAGGCCCTGGAGAATCTCAACGTTCAGGCGGACCGGGCCGTGCGCTCCGGCTACAGCCTGATCATCCTCACCGACCGCGGGGTGGATCGCGAGCACGCGCCCATCCCCAGCCTGCTGGCCACCGCGTCTGTGCACTATCACCTGATCCGGGAGGGCACGCGCAACTCCATGGGGCTGATCGTGGAGACCGGGGAAGCCCGCGAGGTGCATCATTTCGCCCTGCTGACCGGCTACGGCGCCACGGCGATCAACCCCTACCTGGCCTTCGAGACCCAGGTGGGAGGCAACACCCAGTTCCGCGATCACTTCCAGGGCGAGGTGCCCCCCGCGGTGCGCAACTACATCAAGGCCATCAACAAGGGCCTGCTCAAGGTGATGTCCAAGATGGGCATCTCCACCTTGCAGAGCTATCACGGCGCGCAAATATTCGAGGCCCTGGGGCTGAACGGGGAGGTGATCGAGCGCTATTTCACCGGCACCCATTCGCGCATCGGGGGCATCGGGCTGGAAGACATCGCCACCGAGACCCTGAAGCGCCACGCCACCGCCTTCCCGGAGCGCGAGGAGAAAAATCCGTTCCTGGAGGTGGGGGGACAGTATCAATACCGGCGGGGCGGCGAGCACCACCTGCTCACCCCGGAGAACATCTTCGCTCTGCAATCCGCGGTGCGCATCGAATCGGAGCAGGACTACTATCGCTGGGCCGATTCGCAGAACGACCAGAGCAGGCGGCTGGGCACCCTGCGCGGGCTGTTCGAGTTCAAGAAAAACCCCATCCCCCTGGAGGAGGTGGAGCCGGCCTCTGAAATCATGAAGCGCTTCTGCACCGGCGCCATGTCCCTGGGCTCCATCAGCCGGGAAGCCCACGAGACCCTTGCCATCGCCATGAACCGCATCGGCGGGCGCAGCAACACCGGCGAGGGCGGAGAGGACCCGGTGCGCTTCACCCCCGATCCCAACGGGGACACGCGCAATTCGGCCATCAAGCAGGTGGCCTCGGGGCGCTTCGGGGTGAACAGCCACTACCTGGTGAACGCACAAGAGTTGCAGATCAAAATCGCCCAGGGCGCCAAGCCCGGCGAGGGCGGGCAACTGCCCGGCCACAAGGTGGACAAGTACATCGGCTCGATCCGTTTCACCACGCCGGGCGTGGCGCTGATCTCTCCGCCCCCGCACCACGACATCTATTCCATCGAGGACATCAAGCAGCTCATCTTCGATCTCAGAAACGCCAACCCGCGGGCCCAGGTCTCCGTCAAGCTGGTCTCGGAAACCGGGGTGGGCACCGTGGCCGCCGGCGTGGCCAAGGCCAAGTCCGATCTGGTGCTGATCAGCGGCTACGACGGCGGCACGGGCGCCTCCCCGCAAAGCTCGATCCACCATGCGGGCACGCCCTGGGAAATCGGCCTGGCCGAAACCCAGCAGACCCTGGTGATGAACAACCTGCGCGGACGGATCCGCGTGCAGACCGACGGCAAGCTCCACACCGGGCGCGACGTGGTGGTGGCCGCCCTGCTGGGGGCGGAGGAGTTCGGCTTTTCCACCGCGCCCCTGGTGGCCTTGGGCTGCATCATGATGCGGGTCTGCCACCTCAATACCTGTCCGGTGGGCATCGCCACCCAGGATCCGCGCCTGCGGGAAAAATTCGCCGGCCTGCCCGAGCACGTCACCCGCTACTTCGTGTTCGTGGCCGAGGAGGTCCGCCGCTACATGGCCGAGCTGGGCTTCCGCAAGGTGTCGGAGATGGTGGGCCGGGTGGAGCGGCTGGAGGTGCGCGAGGCGGTGGACCACTGGAAGGCCTATGGGTTGGACTTCTCCGATGTGCTCTACGAGCCCGAGGTGGACGACTCGGTGCCGCGCCACTGCGTGGAGAAGCAGGATCACGGCATCGCCGGCGTGCTGGATCACAAGCTGATCGAGATGTGCAAAGAGGCGCTGGAGGAAGGCAAGCCGGTCTCCCTGGAGCTGCCCATCAGCAACTCCAACCTGACCACGGGCACCATGCTGGGTTCGGAAGTCACCCGGCGCCACGGCGGGGAGGGCCTGCCGGACAACACCATCCAGATCCGCTTCAACGGCTCCGCCGGCCAGAGCTTCGGGGCTTTCCTGCCCCGCGGGATTTCGCTGATGCTGGACGGTGACGCCAACGACTACATCGGCAAGGGCCTGTGCGGCGGGCGGATGGTGGTCAAGCCGCCGCAAGGCTCCACCTTCGTGCCGGAGGAGAACATCATCATCGGCAACGTGGCCCTCTACGGCGCCACCGGCGGAGAGGCCTACTTCAACGGCATGGCCGGCGAGCGCTTTTGCGTGCGCAACAGCGGCGCCCATGCGGTGGTGGAGGGCGTGGGCGACCACGGCTGCGAATACATGACCGGCGGGCGGGTGGTGGTGCTCGGCGAGACGGGTCCCAACTTCGCCGCGGGCATGTCCGGCGGCGTCGCCTACGTGCTGGACGAAGACGGCGCCTTCGCCTCCCGCTGCAACCAGGACATGGTGGATTTGGAGCAGCTGGAAAGCGAGGACCTGGAGCTGGTGCACGGGCTGATCGCCCGCCACGTGCAATACACCGGCAGCCCCAAGGGCGGGCGCGTGCTGGACGAATGGGAGGACGCGGCGAAAAAGCTGGTCAAGATCATGCCCGTGGATTACAAGCGCATCCTTGCGGAGGAGAAGGAAGAGCGGGAAAAGGACATCGCCTGATGGGCAAACCTACCGGATTTCTGGAACTGACGAGGGCCTCCACCCTCCGCCGCCCGGTGGCCGAGCGGGTCAAGGATTTCAGGGAATTTGACATTGACTGGCCGGACGGCCGCCTGCACGATCAGGGCGCGCGCTGCATGGACTGCGGGGTGCCCTCCTGCCATACGGGCTGCCCGCTGGGCAACCTTATCCCCGACTGGAACGACCTGGTGTACCGGGGCGACTGGGAGCAAGCCCTGGCGGAGCTGCACCGCACCAACAACTTCCCCGACGTCACCGGGCGGGTCTGCCCCGCACCCTGCGAGGACATCTGTATCCTGGGCATCAACGACGACCCGGTGACCATCAAGAGCATCGAGAAGGCGATCATTGACCGGGCGTTTCAGGAAAACTGGGTGCGGCCCCGGCCGCCCACCCAGCAGACCTGGAAGCGGGTGGCGGTGGTGGGCTCGGGGCCCGCCGGGCTGGCCGCCGCCCAGCAACTGGCCCGCAAGGGGCACATGGTGACCGTGTTCGAGAAGTCCGACCGGCTGGGTGGGCTGCTCACCTACGGCATCCCCGATTTCAAGCTGGAAACGCAGGTGGTGGAGCGGCGCATCGAGCAGATGAAAGAGGAAGGGGTCGTGTTCACCACCTCCACGGAAGTGGGCAACGACCTCCCGACGGAAGAACTGCTGGGCGCCTTCGACTCGGTGCTGCTGGCCGGCGGCGCCCAGCAGGCCCGCGGGCTGGACGAAAGCATGGAGGGCCTCGATCTGGACGGCATCCATTTCGCCATGGACTTCCTCACCCAGCAGAACCGGCGCAACTTCGGCGACACCATCCCCGCAGCGGAGGCCATCCTGGCCACCAACAAGCGCGTGGTGGTGCTGGGTGGCGGGGACACGGGCTCGGACTGCGTGGGCACCTCCCATCGGCAGGGGGCCTTCGAGGTGCACTCCTTCGAGCTCCTGCCCAAGCCGGACGCGGTGAAGGTTTCCTCCTCCCACGAGGAGGGGGGCGAGCGCCGCTGGTCCGTGCTCACCAAGGGCTTCCGCGGGGAGAACGGAGCCCTGCGCGAGCTCTACGGCGTGGAGGTGGAATGGCTGGCTTCGCAGGAGCCGGGCGGACGGCCCATCATGCGCGAGCTGCCGGGCACGGAGTTCACCCAACCGGTGGAACTGGTGCTGCTGGCCATGGGCTTCACCGGGCCCCGCCGCGAGGGGTTGCTGGAGGAACTGGGGGTGGAGCTGGACGCCCGGGGCGCGGTGGCTCTCGACGGAAATTACATGACCAACCGCCCCGGCGTCTTCGCGGCGGGGGACATGGCCCGCGGCGCTTCCCTGGTGGTGTGGGCCATCTGGGAAGGGCGCGAGGCCGCCCGCTGCATTGACGCTTATCTCTCCGCCGGCAACAACGGAAGCCGCTAGCCGCGGATGTTTCACGAACAGCAGGT
>CBDUSX010000187.1:0-6034 GCA_965369935.1 uncultured bacterium | reverse complement strand
GCAAGTCCGCCAAGGCCGCGAAGCAGCAGCCCGCGGCGGCCCGCAAAAAGGCGGCCAGGCCGAAGAAGGTCGTGCGGCTGCCTCACTTGGATGAAAAAACGCTCAGGCAGATCGTCGCAAAGCTGGAAGAAATGCGCTCGGAAAGCACGCACGTGGTGAACATACACATGCAGGCGGACCTCAAGCAGCGGGAGGAAAGCGGAGACGTGGGGGACGACATGGACCAAGCCAGCAGCGAGCGGGACCGGGAGTTCTCCCTCATCATCCACCAGCGCCACCTGCGGCGCCTCAAGCAGATTGATGAAGCTTTCGAGCGCATTGAAGACGGCAGCTACGGATTGTGCGAGGGCACCGAAGAGCCCATTGACCCCAAACGGCTGATGATCATGCCCCTGGCCCGCTTCAGCATCGAATACCAGCAGCAGCAGGAAAAAATGCTGGGCCGCTCTCCGGACGACAGCCTCGGCGGCGGCGAAGACATGATGATTTCCGACGAGTAGCCATCCCCCCGTGCCGAAACCCCCGCCGCACTCATTTTGCCGGTGGGTTTTCGTCCCGGTAGTCTTCCAGATAATGCTTGATGCTGCGCAGCAGCCGGGAGGCCGGTGCGCCGTCCACCCCGCGGTGGTCGAAGCTGAGGCAAAAGTAGCACACCGGCGCCACGACGATCTCACCGTCCACCACCAGCGCCCGATCCTTGAGCTCGCCGATGCCCAGGATGTACACCTCCGGCGGGTTGATGACCGGGGTGAAGCCGAAGATTTCGAACTCGCCCAGGTTGGTGACGGTGAGGCTGCTGCCGTAAAGCTCCCCGTGCTCGAGGGTCATGGCCGCGGCTTTGCGGATGAGGCTCCTGTAGCGCCGCTCCACCTCGCGCAGGGAAAGGCCGCCGAGGTTTTTCAGGGATATGGTGAGCAGGCTGTCGTTCAGGGCCACGGCCACGCCCACGTGGATGCCGTCCAGGGGTTGCCGCCGTCCGTTGATCCATTGGCAGTTCAACTGCGGGAATTCCTCGAACGCCTTCACCACCGCATGGACGATGTACATGTTGAACGGAGGGGACTGCCGGCCGGCCCGCTTTTCCCCTTCCCGGTGGGCCACCACCGCCGAGAAGTTGATCTCGGCGAACAGGTCCACCTTGGGCGCGTCCACCCAGGACTTGGCCATGCGCTTGCCGGTGGTCTCGCGCAACTGTTTCTTCAGCAGATCGCGGTAGCGCTTGTCCACCTGCTCCGGCGGAAGCACGGGCGGAAAGGCTCCGTGCTCTCCTTCCGCGGGCATTTCTCCCGAGGACATTGGCTGCGAGGATATTTGCGCAGGGGCGGACGCGAGGCGCTGTGCCAGATTTTCCGGCGGTGGAGCGATATCGGCCTCCCAGCCCAGCCAGCGGCAGTTCACCTCGGGGGGCCGCTCCCCGTCTTCGCCGATCCAGCCCAGCGTCTCTCCTTCCGGGACAATGGCCCCGGGGGGCGCGAAGATGGCCAGCAGCACGCCGCCGCCGGGAGCCGCCACCACGTTGACGGCCTTTTCCGAAGCGATTTCCACCAGGGGCGCGCCCGCCTCCACGCGCTCGCCCACCGCGTGCAGCCAGTTCAGGACGGTGCCCTCGGCGGTGGCAAAGCCCAGTTGTGGAAACAACACGCCCGGCACTTGGCTTACACCTTCCCTTGGCTGTTCTTTCGCGTCGTCCGCGAACGGAGCCGGGCGCCCGCCGCCCGGAAGGCTCCTACATTACTCGATATGCGCAGGGAATCAAGCTCGCTGACAGGGGCCACAAGCGTCTGGTCCCAAAGCACATCTTGACATTCGCCCGGGAAACATTCCATAAAAGTTGCACTCGCAATCTCAACGGCGGCAGGGCGATGAAACGGGGCTGAACAGCCTGTCCGGCGGGCCTTAGGTTGTTTGCGGAACCTGCCGCCGGCGCAAGGCGGGCAGCACAGCTTTGAGCCACAGTAACCGGTAATGGCGACCATGGACATAAAAATCAATCCCGTGCCTCAGGCGGAGCGCCGGGCCAAGCCGACGGACGAATCCAAACTCGGATTCGGCAAAATCTACAGCGATCACATGTTCCAGATGACCTGGCGCAAGGGCCAGGGCTGGCAGGAGCCCGTCATTACCAAGTACGCGCCCATCTCCGTAGAGCCGGCAAGCCTGGTGTTTCATTACGGGCAGACCATCTTCGAAGGGCTGAAGGCCTATCGCACGGAAAGCGAGGCGTTCAACCTGTTCCGTCCCGACCGGAATCTGGCCCGCTTCAACATCTCCGCGGCGCGGCTGGACATGCCGGTGCTGGATGCGGAAATTTTCGACGAGGCCATCGAGCGCCTGCTGGAGTTGGATCACGAGTGGGTGCCCCACAGCCCGGACACCTCGTTGTACATCAGGCCCTTCATGATCGCCTCGGAGCCTTACATCGGGCTCAAGTCGTCCGACGAGTTCCTGTTCTTCGTGATTACGGGGCCGGTGGGCGCCTATTACCCGGAAGGCTTCAACCCGGTGACGATCCAGGTCTGCGAGAAATACTCCCGCGCCGGGCCCGGCGGCCTGGGCGCGGTCAAGACCGCGGCCAACTATGCGGCCAGCCTGTTGGCCGAAAAGGAGGCCCACGAAGCGGGGTACACCCAGGTGTTGTGGCTTGACGCGGCCGAGCGCAAGTACGTGGAGGAAGTGGGCTCCATGAACATCCTGTTCAAGATCGGGGGCAAGGTCGTTACACCGCCCCTGGGCGCCACCACCCTGGCCGGGATCACCCGGGATTCGGTGATCGAGCTGCTAAAGAGCTGGCAGGTGCCGGTGGAAGAGCGGAAGATATCCATTGACGAGGTCGTCGAAGCCCATCAGGCAGGCAATCTGGAAGAGATTTTCGGCTGCGGCACCGCGGCGGTGATAGCCCCGGTGGGCGTTCTCAACCACAAGGGGCAGGACCACCAGGTGGGCGGCGGAAAGACCGGCCCCATCGCCCAGCGCCTGTTCGACGAATTGAGCGCGATTCAGTATGGGAAGAAGCCGGATCCGTTCAACTGGATTCGGCAGGTGGACGTGGGTCAAAAGAAAGCGAATATGCCGATCGCGAACACCGTGGCACTGTAGTCCGAGATCAGCTTGAAGCCGGGTATCGCCGTTTCGTTCTCCTTATCCCCTGTCATGGTGATGAGTTGGGTACGAAACCCGGCGTTTTCCGTCAGCCAGTCCAACCCTATCTTCATCAGGTTCACCTGAACCGACTGTCTGACGGAGCCCACGCCCAGGGCGCCGCTGGTAAAGGAGTTGGTCACCTGCACCACTCCGGAGCCCAGGCCGAAGAAGAATTTGAATCCCGTCGTTGACTGATCCTGGAAGTACAGGTTGGCGAAGACTGCCGTTAGACGGCTGCTTTCATCAACCGAGGCGAGCGTGCCGCCTATATTCAGATCGTATTCGCGTTCCATTTCGGTAAGCCCTATATCCACCTCGATGCCGAACCGGCTGAAGAACACCATTTCGGCGTACAGATCGTTGCCCGTCATGGAGTCGCTGTTTGAGTCGGAGGCGGTGCCGGCGGTGTTTTCCACGGTGAATTTGGCTCCGTTGATCAGCGTGCGGTTGATGCCGATCCTGAAGCTGTTCGGGCCGATAGCCTCTTCCAGCACCTGGGCCTGGGCCGCCGTCCCGAAGCCGAGCAGCAACAGTGCCGCCACAAGTGCGCCACGCCAGCGGCGCTTGCAGCCCGCCTGGGGAATGATGGTCATGGATGCTCCTTTGCCCGGCAAATATGTGCACAACAGCGTTGTCGGCTTGATTTGTCATGGAATTCAGGATTTGTGCCAACCCGCCGCAAGCTGGGCGGGCCGGCAGGACGAGGCCCGGCCGCGAGCTTCCGCCGGGCCGCCGGGGGGGCGGACGGCGCTGTAATTTCACTCGCATGACGGCGGCAAATGGGTTAGCTTCGAATGTTTTTTTCGCCATGTGCGGCAGACCCTCGCGCAAGGCGAACCCCGTGGTCCGGCCTCCACGGTCCACCATCCGACTCCTGGGAAAGCATGGTGCGCAAGAACCGGCTTGATGTGCATCAGATTGATACCACCAACCTGGCGGTGTACCGGGATTCCTTCGACCGGGTGATGGAGCTGTCCGGATTTCAGCTGAAGCCGGTGCCGGGCACGAATTTCGTGTGGGAATTCCAGCATCCGCCGACCAGCGAGCGCGGGCGGCTGCTGCACGTGGAGGGTTATCTGCGGGATGGAAACGTGTCCATGTCCGTGAATGGCATCGCCTACATGATCACCCGCCAGGATTACACCCTGGCGCTGGTGTTTCCCACCTCCCCGCGCACCGTGTGGCTGACCGAGTCGAACCACAAGGTGCTGCCCAAGGACGGCCAGAAGGCCTATCCGGCCACCTGGCCGAAAGAACTGGTGGCGAAGATCATCCGCTTCCGCTTCCGCAAATTGGTCATTATAGACGAGTCCTACCTGCTGCAACTGATCGGCTTGCGGGCCCCCTTGAGCCACCGATGAGTGCAGGCGCCCCGCCGATTACAAGAATATCGCAGTAAGAATTACGGCAGGACCAGGTCCAGCATGCCCGGAGAAGACATGGAGTTGTGCGATTTTCCCATCAACGTGCTGCACGCGCGGCGGCAGGCCGGGGAGGTCAGCACCGTGGAGATCGCCGCTGCGGTGCTGGCCCGCATCGAAAAAACGGAGCCGGGCCTGCACGCCTTCATCACGCTCAAGACCGGCGGTGTTCTTGAGGCCGCCGAGGCGGCGGACGACCGGCTGGCCAAGGGCGAGGCCCTCTCGCCTATCGCGGGCATGCCGATCGCCATCAAGGACATTTTCATCACCCGCGGCATCGAGACCACCTGCGGCTCCAAAATCCTGGCCGGCTTCAAGCCCCCTTACGACGCCACGGTGGTGGAACGGCTCAAGGCCCACGGCCTGAACCTGGTGGGCAAAACCAACATGGACGAGTTCGCCATGGGCTCCTCCACGGAAAACTCCGCCTATGGCCCGACCCGCAATCCCTGGGACACCAGCCGCGTGCCCGGCGGCTCCTCCGGCGGCTCGGCGGCGGCCGTGGCGGCGGGCCTGGCGCTGGCGGCCATCGGCACGGACACCGGGGGCTCCATCCGCCAGCCGGCCAGCTTCACCTCCCTGGTGGGTCTCAAGCCCACCTATGGCCGGGTCAGCCGCTACGGAATGGTGGCCTTCGCCAGCTCCCTGGACCAGGGCGGGCCGGTGGCCAGGGACGTGATGGACGCGGCGATTCTGCTCAACCTGATCAGCGGGCGCGACCCCCGCGACGCCACCAGCGCGGAGCGGGAGGTGCCGGACTTCACCGCCTTTGCAAAAGGGGATTTGAAGGGCAGGAAGGTGGGGCTGGTGAGGGAATTCCAGAGCCAGGGGCAACTGGACGGGGAGGTGGCGGCCACTTTCGAGAACAACCTGGCCGTCCTGAAAGACCTGGGCGCGGAGCTGGTGGACATCTCCCTGCCCTCCCTGGAATACGCCCTCACGGTGTATTACATCCTGGCCCCCTGCGAGGCCAGCTCCAACCTGGGGCGCTACGACGGCGTGCGCTACGGGCCGCGGGTGCAAGGCTCCGGGAACGTGCAGGAGATGTTCCGCGCCACGCGGGAGGAGGGCTTCGGCCCGGAGGTGAAGCGGCGCATCATGCTGGGCACCTTCGCCCTGTCCTCCGGCTACTACGACGCCTACTACCTGCGCGCCATGAAAATCCGCGGCATGCTGCGCCAGGACTTTCAGCGCGCCTTTGAACAGGTGGAGCTGATCGCCAGCCCCACCTCCCCCGTGCCGCCGTTCAAGCTGGGGGAAAAGCTGGACGATCCCCTGCAAATGTATCTGGTGGATGCCTTCACCCTGCCGGCAAACCTGGCCGGACTGCCCGGCATTTCCGTGCCCGGCGGCTTCACCGCGGGCGGGCTGCCCATGGGCCTGCAACTGCTGGCCCCCCACTGGCAGGAAATGTTGCTCCTGCAGGCCGCCTACGCCTTCCAGGAAGCCACGGAGCATCATCACAGGCGCCC
>CBDUSX010000186.1:0-6051 GCA_965369935.1 uncultured bacterium | reverse complement strand
CGGTGCCGCCCGGCATTTCCGCGATTGACTGAATCCCTCCCGGAGGCGTATAATCATCTGACTTTGCTTGTGATTTTCACGTCTTGCAGGAATCCGGAACGCCGATTCCACCCGGCACCGGATCGCCGCTGCGGGTTTCAGAACAGGGGGATAGATCATGTCCGCTCCTGGTACAAGCCGGCTGGTTTCGCGGCAACTCACCGTTTCGCTGATCCTCCTCGTTTCTTTTGCCCTCCTCGCTGCCTCCGCCCATGGCGCCCGCCGCAGCCGCGGGATAGGCCTCGTTCCGGTGCGCACGGAGGAGGGCAAGAAGGTCAACCTGTACCGGGGC
This sequence comes from uncultured bacterium, assembly GCA_965369935.1. Taxonomy (GTDB): domain Bacteria; phylum SAR324; class SAR324; order SAR324; family JACQKK01; genus JAPUIH01. Next base: position 5,720 of record CBDUSX010000186.1, on the reverse strand, counting down.
AGCCATGCCCTGCTGGTCGGGGTAAGCGACTACACCGCGGGCTGGCCCGACCTGGAGAGCATTCCGGGCGAGTTGAAGCAGCTGGAAAAGGCCCTGCGGCGGCAGGGCTTCAGCGTGAAGCGGGTCATGAACCCGAACAGCCGGGGCATGGAAAAGGCGTTCAAGGATTTTATCAACAAGCACGGGTTCGACCCGGAAAACCGCCTGCTGTTTTTCTACTCCGGCCACGGCTACACCCGCACCATCGGCAAGCGGAAGAAGGGCTACCTGGTTCCTGCCGACGCCCCGGATCCCAACCGGGACGATAGGGGATTCGCCCGCAAATCCATCTCCATGAGCCTCATCAACACCTGGGCGCGGGACATCGAGGCCAAGCACGCGCTGTTTTTGTTCGATTCCTGCTTTTCGGGCACGATCTTCAAGACGAGGGCCCTGCCCAACCCGCGCCACATCACCGACAAGACCAGCCACCCCGTGCGCCAGTTCATCACCGCGGGCAGCGCCGGGGAGGAAGTGCCCGCGCGCAGCGTGTTCCTGCCCTCGTTCATCCGGGCCATCGAGGGCGACGGGGACGTGGATGGGGACGGCTACGTGACCGGCACCGAGCTGGGCCAGTACCTGCACAAGACGGTGCTGTCCTACAACACCGGCCAGACCCCGCAGTTCGGAAAGATCAGGGACCCCGATCTGGACGAGGGGGACTTCGTATTTCTCTCGCCCAAAACAAGAAAGTCCAAGGGAGGCGCGGCGGTGGCGGCGCGGGACAGCGGCGCCCGGCAGCCGGCCGGCGCCCCCCTTACCATCAACGCGGAGGAGGAGTTCTGGCGCGCCATCAAGGACTCGCGGGACCGGGCCGACTTTGAAGCCTATCTGGAATCATACCCCACGGGCCGGTTCACCCCCCTCGCGCGGCTGAAACTGCGCAAGCTCAAACCGGCCGCGCAGCCCGCGCCCGCACCGCCGGTGGCCGTAGCGCCCAGGGTCGCCGTGCCGAGGCCGCCGGTGCCCGTAGCGCCCAGGGTCGCCGTGCCGAGGCCGCCGGTCATCGTTCCCGCGCCACCCGTGGCGGTGGCGGTGGCGCGTCCACCGCGTGCGCCCAAGACCCCTAAGCCGGAGCAGGGCGTCTGGAAGGGCCATACCAGCAACGTCATCTCGGTGGTGTTTTCCCCCGACGGCTCGAAGGCGCTGTCCGCATCCTGGGACAAGACCCTCAAGTTGTGGGAAGTTTCTACCGGGCGGGTGCTGCGCACCTTCCGCGGCCGCCTGGGCCAGGTGGAATCGGCGGTCTTTTCTCCCGACGGGCGCACCATTCTTTCCGGGCATTGGGACAAAACCCTCAAGCTGAGAGACGCCGCCACCGGGCGGTTGCTGCGCACCTTCCGCGGCCACGGGGCTCCGGTTTCGGCGGTGGCGTTCTCCCCCGACGGTCGCAAGGCCCTCTCCGGCTCCGAGGACAAGACCGTCAGGCTGTGGGACGTGGCCAGCGGCAGGGAACTGCGCAGATTCATGGGACACACCAACATGGTGAAAGCCGTCGCCTACGCCCCGGACGGGCGCACGGCGCTCTCCGCTTCCTGGGACACCACCCTCAAGCTGTGGGACCTGGCCTCAGGGAGGGAGTTGCGCTCCTTCCGCGGCCACTCCAGACTGGTCGAATCGGTGGTCTTCTCCCCCGACGGGCGCATGGCCCTCTCCGGGTCGCAGGACGAGACCCTCATTCTGTGGGACGTGGCTACGGGGAGGGAGTTGCGCGAATTCGAGGAACACTCGGAGATGGTCAAGTCCGTGGCCTTCTCCCCTGACGGGCGCATGGCCCTCTCCGGCTCCAAGGACAAGACCGTCAAGTTGTGGAACGTAACCACCGGAAAGTTGCTGCGCACGTTCACGGGCCACACGGGCTGGGTGTACTTCGTGACCATATCGCCGGACGGACGATCCGCCCTTTCCGCATCGGCGGACAAAACCGTCAGGCTGTGGCCGCTAAACTAGCGCCTTGGCGAGCCTCCCCTCCTTGCGTCCCACGACCTCTTTCGGGGCATCCGGCTAGCCGGCGCTGTCCTGGGCCTGGTTTCCGCCGGGCGGGGTGGCGTCCGGTGGCCGGTAGGCCGGGGCGCCCGGATAGAACGCCTCGAAGCGGTCAATCAGGATCGGGTGGGATTGCACCTGCTCCAGCCGGCTTCCCTTCAGCCTGCCCTGCACCGCCTCTCCGGTCATCCAGCCCCACAGGCTCCCCGTCTCCTTGTCCCGCACCAGCGTATTCCCGGCGGCATCCTTGCCGGCCAACTGCTCGAAGGTCAGCACGCGCCCATCGGCTTTCCTGACCCAGGCGGTCGCCGTCTTCTCTGCGGGGGAGTAGAACACCACCAGGGACTGGCCGTTGAACGCGTCGTTGACCACGTTGATTTGCTTCAAGGCGCGGAAAGGGTAGATCTTGGCCTTGAAGCGCACCACCACCGACAGGCCGATCTGCTCGCTGCCTAATATGCCGCGGTAGCTGCCCATCAGGAGGCTGCTGCGCGGGCCCGGCAGCACCAGGGTGTCGGGGTAGGTTTTCTTCCATTGCTCCCAGGTGGTCACGGTGGAAGGCACGAGCTTGAGGCGCTGACCCTTCATAGGCCCGTCCTCCGCGCGGCCGGAGGCGTGCACCCACAGGGAGTCGGTCTGGTGGTCGTACATGACGAATGACTGCTTGAACAATATGCCCGTATGACCGAAATCCAGCACCCTTCCGTTTACCGTTCGTTCATACACGATGGACGATTGGCAGAGCGGTCACCAGGTGACGGCGATCGGAATGCCGCCGATGCTGTCGTTGCCCAACTCGTGAACGCCCATCACGCGGATCGGATAGGCCTTGGCCTCGCCGTTGCGTTGAATGCCGATCACCGCGTCCCGCGCGAAGACGACCTCCTGCTCCTCCGCTTCCGCGGCGGTGAGCATGATCGGATTGTCGAACACGGGAAACGCGTCGCGCGGCAGGGTGCGCAATCCGATCCGCGCCAAGCACGCGGAGAGCAGCAGCGCCACGACGATGGGCGCCAGCAAGGGCAAACTGCTACGCCAATTCCAGGGATTGCTCATATTTTTCTTTCGCACCGTGATTGCGGTAAAAACCCGCCCGCGCGTGTGGCCGGCCCCGGGCGGGCGCGTTTCGTTTCCCTGCCGCTCAGCGCAAGGCGTCCTGTATGTCCAGCCGCATCAGCGTAAATATCTTCTTGAATGCGTCCAGGGAGGAGCGGCGGACCGCCGCTTTCTTCGTGAAGCCTCCCGTCCAAAAGGATCCCAGCGCCGAACTGTCACCGATTGCGCTGTAGCTGTTCTCGAACGCGACCTGTTTGCCCGGCTTGTAGGCGGCGACGCGCACCTTGATGTGCGCCTTGGCATCATCCATATCGTAGGACTCTATCCCCATCACGATCGTAAGGCGGCGGGCGCCCTGCCTGGGTTCCGCATACACCTGCGACGCCTGATAATACTTGAACATTTGGGGGAATTCGATGTCAGCCACCTGCTTCAGCATCGTCCCCGGTTTCGCGTCCATTTTCGAGAGACTCACCCACACACCCACTTCCCTATCCAACGTCTCCTTGTCAACCACCGCGACCACCCCTGCGTCCTGCCGGTCAACCGGTATGGCATAGTGAACGTCTTCAAATACGACGGCGCTACAGCCAGAAATCGCGATGACGCATATTGCAAGCATCCATTTTGAAATCGTCTTCATTGGAAATCCCCCTGTATTCTCAAATTCTTGATTTGGATGGAGCCCTCGGCGCGTCCACCCCGACAATCCTCCCCTTCACAGTGCGGCTGTTGCCTGCCGCAAAAGTTGGAAAGTTTTGAAGTTTATCGAAGCCATTCAGAGCTCGCGAATCCCCTGTTGGTTTAATCCAGCATACCGGCGCACCCCCGTTGGGTCCCTAACGCAGGTGCCGGGAAAGAAAGGCGATGCTCCACTCCCAGACCTGCCGCAGGTGCTCCGCGGACAGCTTGTGGACCGCGCCGTCAATCAGCTTCACTTGCGCCGTCCCGCCGGCGTTGCGCATGGCGGCGGCGAACACCCGGCTTTGCTCCGCGGGCACCCGCGTGTCGTTTTGTCCGTGGATCAGCAGCACCGGCGCCTTGATTTTGTCCACGTGCTCGATGGGCGAGCGCAGCCGCGCACCCTTTTTGCCCCCTTCGCACATGCTGGCGATCCAGCTGCGTACCCCGGGATGGCCGGTCGTGCGATGCCACAGATCAATGTCCGTCGGCGGGGAGAGGGCCACGATCGCCCGTACCAGCCCGGAGCGGGCACCGGTGAGCAGGGCCACCTGGGCACCCTGGGAGACGCCGAACAGCGCAATCCGGTTTTGATCGGCTTCCGGGTGCTCGCCCAGCCATTCCAGCGCCCGCACGATGTCGGCGGGCTGCTGCAGCGCGCAGCGGTTCCTGCCGCCGGTGGCGATTCCGCCACGCATGGAAATCACCAGCGAGACGAACCCCGCCTCGGCGAAGATCTGGGCCCCGGCAATAACGTCCCGCATGCCCGCGCCGTAGTCGGAAAGCAGGATCACAGCGGGGGACAGGCCTACGGAGCCTTTTGGGCTGAACAGATAACCCCTCAGAATAACGGACTCGACCGGGATGCGCACCCGCTCCGCATCCTCGCGGATGGGCAACACCCACAACGGCGAACATCCCGCGGCCACGAGCAGCAGCGCCAGCAGCGCGAAATCCCGAAACCGGGGACAGACCGCATGAACGCGCCGCAGCCGGATTCGGGGGCTCAAGATGTTCGCTCCAATGCATCCTCGCGCAGGATCTGGCCGGCGCAGGCTGATTGTCCCCGCGCCGGGAGGCCAAGCCCCCCATTATCCGGCCGTATAAGGGGACCGGAACCGCCCACGCCCGACCCCGCGATAATCCATTATTGTTGGGGCAATTGCCGCCCACGGCTGTATGCAGTCTTACACGCTGCCCGGCCCGGACAGCACCGGCAACGCCGTTCCGATCTCACGCCCCGCCAGATTACCGTCCCTCGACGAGCAACCGAAAGGTGCCCGGCACCCCGCTCCGCTCGGAGACCAGCATGAAATATTCGGTGTCGGGCCACAGGCCGGACAGCGGACAGGACTCGTCCCTGGCGCCGGGATGGAGGTCGCAATCGTGCAGGATGATGTCGAAGACCCACCTGTCGAACAGCACCCAGGACAAGTCCGAGTGTCCGCCCCTGAGGCTGATCCGATAGTCGGTGCGGCCGTCGGTCCTGAAGCGGTAGTAGCTGAACTGCTTCCCCCCCACCGTCCCCAGGTAGGGCCGCCCCAGGCTCACCGGCACCGGATCGGCGGTGACCCCTTCGAAAGACACCGTGTCGTAGACGTGGGTGACCAGCAGGGTGAAGTCCAGCGCCCGCCCGTCATCCGAGCTGATTTCAAAGTCGTAGGCCTCATCCGGGGACGAGACCAACTCGCAACTCCCGTTGCCGGCCAGATAACAGGTTCTCTTGGGGTGCGTCAGCGTCACCGGGGAGGGCTCCACGACATCGGACATGACAATCAGATAGGCTCCGCGCCGGGCGGTGCGAAAGCGGTAGCTCAGGCTGCCCCCCGCCGGAAGCTGCCGGTGCGTGTAGGACTTGCCGAGGGTCAGCAGCGGCCCCTCATCGACCTGCCGCTCCGCCGGCTTTCGTTCGCAGCCGAGGAACGCCAGCACGAGAACCGGCGCGAGCCAGCAGAGCA
>CBDUSX010000185.1:0-6058 GCA_965369935.1 uncultured bacterium | reverse complement strand
GTATTTCAACCCGGGGTTGAGGTAGGGGGGAGTATCGTGATGAACGCTCTCGACATCCTGCTGGCCCTGAGCCCCCTGGGGGTGCTGGTGGGGGCCATGGTGCTGGCAAACCTCACCGCCTTTCGCGCCGGTCTGGCCGCCCTGGCCCTGCTGGCCCTGCTCGGCTGGTGGCGCCCTCCCCAGGCGGGGGCGGTGGAATTGTGGCTGCGGGCGCTGCCCGATGCGCTGGTTCTGGCCCTGACCGTGGTCTACACCCTGTTCTTCGGCCTGCTGCTTTACCAGTTGATGGAGCGCTCGGGGGCTTTGCGGACCCTGCTGGAGGGGGTGCGCCTGCTGGGGCGGGACGCGGTGGAGCGGCTGGCCTGGGTGCTGCTGGTGTTCGCGCCGCTGTTCGAATCCATCAGCGGGTTCGGGCTGGCCGTGGTGATCGTGGTTCCCATGCTGCGCGCGCTGGGCTACTCGCCGGTGCAGACCATGGCCCTGTCCCTGCTCAGCCAGCTGGCCGTTCCATGGGGCGCACTGGCCATCGGGATGGGCCTGGGGGCGGCGTTGACCGGCATGTCCCTGGCCCAGACAGGCGCCGCCACCGCCGTGGTGGCAGCCGGGGGTTACGTGGCGTTCTGGCTGATGGCCCTGTGGCTGGCCCGCCTGCGCGCGGGCATCCAGCCTTCCGGGCTGGCCCGGGGAGCGGCGGCCCTGGCGGTGTTCTCGGGAGCGGTGTGGATTTGCAACCGCTGGATCAGCCCGGAGTTGGGCGGGGTGGTGGGCGCCGGTCTGCTGGCCGGGTGGCTCTGCCTTTCCGGGGGCGGGCCGCGGCGCGGGCAGGGGGTCCTGCCGCCCGCGGGGGCGTTGCTGCGGGCCGCGGCGCCCTATCTGGTGCTGGTGGCGCTGCTGGTGACCTCGCGCTTCTGGAACGTTGCGCGGGAATGGCTGAGCGGCCACGCCCTGCTGCGTCTGCCCGGCGGGTCCTTCTCCCTGCCCCTGCTCTACAACCCGGGGGCCAGCCTGGCCCTGGCCTGCGGGGCGGCGTGGCTGCTTTCCCGCAAAGGGAGCGCGCCGGAGGGCGGCGCCCTGCGGGCCACGGCGGGGCAATGCTGGCTGGCGGGGCGGGCGGTGCTGGTGCTGATACTGGTGGCGCGGGTGATGTACGAGGCTGGCATGACCCAGACCCTGGCCGACGCCGCGGCGGCCCTGCCGGAGGCGCTGGGCGGGACGGCGGTGGCGTTGATCGCCGGGCTGGGCGGATTTCTCACCGGCAGCATCGCCGGGGCCAATGCGCTGTTCATCAATTTTCAGGTGGAACTGGCCGCCTCCCTGGCCCTGCCGGCGCTGTGGGTGGCGGCGGTGCAAAACGCGCTCAGCGGCGCTTTCACGGCCTTTTCTCCGGCGCGGATGGTGTTCGCCGCCACCATGACCGGCCTTGCGGGCAAGGAGGGGGAGGTGCTGCGGCGCATGCTGCCCCTGGCCGCCGCGCTGCTGCTGCTGGGAATACTGGCCCTTTCCCCCTGGGGGCTGTATCTTCTGGAAGTCCTGCGTCCGGCGCTGGTCGGCGGCTAGCCCGCGCCCCCACATCGGACATGAATCACCGGGATATCCTCTATGGCCCAGCCGCTGATAGCCCATTTCCAGAGCCTGGGGCTCTACAACGCCCTGGCCAACGGCATTCTTTACGACGCCTGCGCGGAGTTGTCCGGCGAGGCGCGCAAGCAGGTGCGCCCGGCCTTCTTCAAGAGCATCCACGGCACCCTGAACCACATCATGGTGGGCGACCGCATCTGGCTCACGCGCTTCGAGGGCGGGGAGGCGCCGTCCACCCATCTGGACGCCATCCTGTACGAGGAGTTCGCCGACCTGCGCGAAGCCCGGCAGGCGGAAGACGCGCGCATCGAGGCCTTCATGGCCGGCCTGGACGAAGGCCGGTTGGACGGCGCCATCCGCTACGTCAACAACGAGGGCAACCGGCACGAGGATCCCATGCCGCTGCTGCTGGCCCACTTCTTCAACCACCAGACCCATCACCGGGGCCAGGTGCACGATATGCTCAGCCAGACCGGGGTGGCGCCCCCGGTGCTGGACATGCACCGCGTGCTGCGTCCCGGCCCGGTGGGGTAGGGGCTGCCCCATCGCCTGGTTGCCGGCAATCAGGCCGCAGACGATTTTCTATTTCTACCCTATATTTACTGGGCCGGAGTCCGATCGACAATCAGCCTCTTCACTCCAAATAAGCAGCGGAGGACACCATGCCCGATAAGGAGAGGATGATGAAAGCCGTTGTCATATACGAGGCGGGCGGCCCGGAAGTTCTGAAAATCGAGAGCCGGCCGATTCCCGCAGCGAAGGCGGGATGGGTTCTCATAAAGGTCAAGGCCTTCGGTCTGAACCGGTCCGAACTTTTCACCCGCCAGGGACATTCCCCGAACGTCGGCTTTCCGCGCATTCTCGGCATCGAAGCGGTCGGGGTGGTCGAGGCGGCGCCGGGCGCCGAGTTCCAGCCCGGAGACAAAGTCGCCACCGCCATGGGCGGCATGGGGCGCGTCTTCGACGGCGGCTATGCCGAGTATACGCTGGCGCCGGCGACACAGGTGCAGAAGCTGGAAACCGAACTGGACTGGCCCACCCTGGGCGCCTTGCCGGAAATGATCCAGACGGCCTGGGGCTCGCTGCACACGGCCTTGCGGATCGCGCCGGACCAGACGCTTCTCATCCGCGGCGGCACGACCTCGGTGGGGCTGGCGGCCGCGCTGCTGGCCAAAAAGCACGGTCTGCAGGTTTTCTCGACGACGCGGAAACCCGAGCGCGAGGCCATGCTGCGCGAGAACGCCGCCGACGGTGTCATCATCGATGGGGGCTCCATTGCGGAGGAGGTTCGCCGGCTTGTGCCCGGCGGCGTGGATCGCATACTCGAGCTCGTCGGCACGGGGACCCTGCTCGACTCGCTGCAGTGCGCGGCGAAACATGGCATCGTCTGCATGACCGGGATAGTCGGCAATCGCTGGGAGTTGGAGAGCTTCAGCCCGATGGGCGCGATCCCGACGGCGGTCAATCTCACCACCTATTCCGGGGGCGCCGAGGATTTCATGGCGACGCCGCTCCAGGAATTTATCGGCGAGGTCGAGCAGGGACGGGCCAAGGCGCCCATCGGAAGGGTTTTCCCCATGGGCGAGATCGTCGAAGCCCACAGAACCATGGAAGAGAACCGGGGGCAGGGGAAAATCGTCGTCGTGCCTGACTGATTCCAAAATTAGCGGACATCGAAGGCGGTTTCGCCGCTGCCGGGACTGCCAGGCCCAAAAATCCAGCCCATCGCATGGGCCGATACGGCGTATTCGATGCCCGCTCATGGAGGCCTGATTATATGGAGACGAGATGAAACCGGCGTGTGTGTTCGTTTCGATTGCTGTCTTTCTCCTGCTGGCTTACCCGTCCGAGCCGGGGGCATTGCTCATCACCAACGTCAACCTGATTGACGGCAAGGGCGGACCGATTATCCGAAACGCATCCATCCTGATCCGGAACGGCAGAATAGCTGCAATATCCCGGTCACGGGCGAGAGAGCCCCGGTCACGGGCGAAGGGATCACGGGCGAGGGGCGGGGAAGAAGTTCTCGACGGCAAAGGAGCCTATGCCCTGCCCGGCCTGATTGATTCCCACACCCATCTGGCGAGCGTTCCAGGAGCGGTGCAAAGACAGGATTCCGCCGAGACAAAATCCTGCCTGTTGCAGCACCACCTGCACGGCTACCTTGCCTCCGGAGTGACCAGCGTGCTGGACAACGCCGCCAGCCTTGGTTTTGTCCGGGAACTGGAGCGGTACTTCGCGGCTGGTGGCCTCGGGCCGCGGGCGTTTTACCTGGCTCCGTTTCTGACCCCTCCGGACGGATATTTTTCCGACGCCAGGTTTCGCCTGGAGGCCTACGCCGACCTGTGGTCTCCCGTCAAAACCCGCGCTGAGGTGATCGCCCATCTGGAGCAAGCGCGCCAGCTCTCCCCGGTGGGGGTGAAGGTGGCTATCGAGGACGGGTTCGGCCCCATTGCCACGCTGGAGCTTCATTCGGCCGGGATGAGAAAGGCGATTCAGGAAGAAGCGCGCAAGCGCCACATGCCCTTGTATATCCACAGCATGTCGAACGACGCGCACAGGATGGCCCTCGAAATGAAGCCGCGCACGCTGGTTCATTCTCTCGTTCCCAATGAGAGTATTGAGCCGGATGTGATTATGGCGATGAAAAAGGCGGGGGTATTCGTCGTCAGTACGATCGCGGTTTACGATTTTCTGCAAATCCAGTGGCGCCAGTCCGACCTGGACGATCCGCTGGTGCAACTCACCGTGCCCGCCATGGAAATCGAAACCGCCAGAGACAGCGCGGCCTGGAAAGACCAGAACGATGCATTGATCGCCTTCAACACGCCGGGCTGGATTCCGGCGTTCCTTGCAAAGCTGATTTCGAGGTGGTTTTACGGCCGGGAAATGATGGAAGAGACTCTGGACTCCGCAATGAAGGACATCAAACAAATCTACGATGCCGGGGTGACTGTCGTGATGGGCTCCGACTCGGGAAACTGGCCCCGTGTGGTGTCCTATTTTCATGGACCGGGAACCATCAGGGAAATGGAATTGCTTGCAGAGGCCGGCATTCCCCCCATGGACGTGATCCGCTCCGCCACCCAACGCGCCGCCCAAATGATCGGAGTAGACAGCGAACTGGGCACGCTGGAGGTGGGGAAACTTGCCGACCTCATCATAGTCGAATCCAACCCCCTGGAGGACATAAGCTCCCTGCGAAGGCTTGCCTGGGTGGTCAAGGAAGGCGTGGCCCGGCGCCCAAAGGAATGGATGGCCCTGGCTCCCAAATGCCGGTAAGGGCGCCTGCCCGCTACCTCCCCCCCGCGGCTTCGAGCAGGCGGCGCATCGCGTCGTCGGTGGCAAAGCGCAGGGCGGTGTGACGGTTCAGGTACTTGAGGTTCGGGTCGGCCCCGCGCTCCAGCAGGACTTGCACCAGCGTGGGCTTGCCGTCCTGGACGGCCAGCATCAGCACGGTGATTCCCTTGTTTCCCTGCACGTTTGGGTTGGCTCCGGCTTCCAGCAGGGCCAGCAGGAATTTGATGCGCCCGGCCTTGTAGGCGGCCAGCAGGAGGGTCGTGCCCTGGGCGTCGGGCAGGCTGAGTTCGGTGGTGTGGCGCAGCAGGATTCTGCTGATGCCGGGATGATTTTTGATCAGGCTGGCCAGCAGGGCCGTGCCGCCGGCCCGGTTTCTCAGGTTCGCGTCCGCGCCGCCTTGCAACAGGGCCTCGACGATGCCCGTGTGTCCCCTGGCCGCGGCGAACATGAGGGGCGAATGGCCGGTGGGGCTCCTCCGGTTGGGCTTGGCCCCGGCGGCGAGCAGGAGCTTCACCACGCCGCCGTGTCCCCGGCCCGCGGCGGCCATCAGGGCGGTCAGGCCCTGATTTTCCACGGCGCCGGCGGCGGCGCCATGATCCAGCAGCAGGCCGGTCACCACCTCCTGGCCGTTCATGGCGGCGACCATCAGCGAGGAATTGCCGCGGTCGTCGCGGGCGTTGACCTCCGCCCCCGCGGTCAGCAGCATCCGCACCAATTCCACCTCTCCCCTTCTGGCCGCGACCATCAGGGGCGTCACCTCGTGCTTGAGGCGGACGTTGGCGTCCGCACCCCGCTCCAGCAGGGCGCGGGCCGTGGCGGGGTGATTTTGCTGCACGGCAATGGCCAGGGCCGAAAACCCGTCGGAGGCGCGGGCGTTGACCTCGGCGCCCTGATCCAGCAGCTTGAGGGCGATCCCGGTGCGCCCGGCCAGCGCCGCGGCCATGAGGGGCGTGATGTCCTTCTCGGCGCGGGCATTGACGTCCGCGCCCTGCTTCAGCAACTCCTCTACTTTGGCCGCGTCGCCCTCCTTGGCGGCGACGTGCAGGGGATACTTGAAGCCGAGCTCGATGGAGCAGGCGGCGAGCAGCCAGAGGACGGCGATGAGGTTGAGCCAGCCCGGCGCGGTTTTCATGGCGCCTTTCCCTGTGATGCACGTTGCTTGTGACGCGCGCACGCGGCC
>CBDUSX010000184.1:0-6058 GCA_965369935.1 uncultured bacterium | reverse complement strand
GCCGGAAGAACAGGAGGCGGCCCCGGAGACCGAAGCATCCGTCGAAGAGCCGGCCCAGGAGGAGGCCGCGGCGGAGGTGGAAGCGGACGCCGGGGCGGCGGCCGGGAGCGAAGAAGAGGAGGCGCCGGCCAAGAAGGCGAAAGCCCCGCGGAAATCCAGGGCCAAGAAGCCCAAGGAGGAGGAGCCACCGGCAGAAGAGGTGGCCGCGGAAGCGCAGGAAAAATAAGGTTCAATCAGGGCGGGGCGATTCCATTTTCGTCCCGCCGCCCGATCCCCCTTTCCCCCCGTATCTGGCTGTATCCGGCCGTATCCGGAAATGGCCTCCTGGCACCCCAGCTGCTGTTTTTCTGTTGTCTTTCCGTTGTTTCTTTATGGAGCGCAGGTCTCGTGCCAAACACATCCATGGCAAGGCCGGGGGCCGCCGGCGGCGAGTTCTATTGGGAACTGGAAGTGGAGCTGGCTCCGGAAGCGGAGGAAATCTGGAGCCTGTTCTGCTACGATCGCGGTGCCGCGGGGGCCGAGGTCCTGCGGGAGGCTCCGCAGCACCTGACCATGCGTTATTTCTTCCCCGCCGGGCAGCCGCAGCCCGTGGAGGTCTGGCAGGCGCAGTTCCGCGCCGCTCATCCCGGCCTGCCCGCACCGCAACGGCTGAGCCTGCGCCGCAAGGCGGTGGAAAACTGGCGGGAGGCATGGCGGGCCCATTTCAGGCCCACGCCGGTGGGCAGGCGCTTGCTGGTCTGTCCTCCCTGGGCGGCGCCGGGTAAGAAATATGCAGGCAAGGGGCGGCTGCCCCTGATCATCGAGCCGGGGCAGGGCTTCGGCACGGGCAACCATCCCTCCACCGCGCTGGCCCTGGAATTGCTGGAGGCGCACCTGGAGGCCGCGCCTCGGGCCGGGGCCGTGCTGGACGTGGGCGCCGGCTCGGGCATTCTGGCCATCGGCGCCGCCCTGCTCGGGGCTGGGCCGGCATGGGCGCTGGAAATCGAAGGCCCCGCCCTGGCCGAAATGCGGCGGAACTTCCGCCTCAATGGGCTGGCCCCGCCACGGTTGGTACAGGGCCGGCCGGATTGTCTGCGGGGCGGCTTTCCGCTGGTGCTGGCCAACCTGACAACGCCCATCCTGCTGGATTACGCGGATGAGTTGGCCGGCCTGACCGCGCCGGGGGGCGGCCTGGTGCTGAGCGGCATCCTGGAGGACGAGCAGCCGCGCATCGAGGCGTCCTATCGGGAGCGGGGCTGCGCGCCGGCGGCCTCCGCAAGCCGGGAAGGCTGGTGGGCAGGGCGCTTTCTCCGCTGACCCATGACCGTAAATCAAATTTTGGGAGATTCGCCGATGGCCGCCGTGAGCTTTGAAGAGGCGCTGAAGAAACTGGAAGAATCCGTGCGCAAGCTGGAGGATGGCTCGGTCGGCCTGGAGGAGGCCCTGCAGACCTTCGAGGAGGGCATCCAGTGGAGCCGCCAGTGTCACGGCCGGCTGGCCGAGGCGGAAAAGAAGGTTGAACAGCTGCTCAAGCAGGACAAGGAGGAATTGAGCCAGGTCGCCTTCGACCTGGACGATGAGGAATAAGCCTCAGCCCCCGCCTTCCCGCGCCACCACGCCTTTCAGGTATTCCAGGAACCTGGCGCGGAACTCCTTCCGGTGCAGCCCGTATTCCACGATGGCCTCCAGATATCCCTGGGGCGTCCCCACGTCCAGCAGCTGACCCTCGAAGCGTTTCACCACCACCCGCCCCTCCGCGGCAAGATGGTTGATGGCTTCGGTCTGGGCGAACTCCACCCCCGCGGAAGAGGCGGGGCGGGTGCTCTTCAGCGCTTTGAAGATTTCGGGCGTGTAGACGTACCTGCCGAAGCACACCAGCCGGGAGGGCTCGTGGCCCGGCGCGGGCTTTTCCACCATGACCTGCAACCGCTCCACGCCGTCGTCCATCACGGAATCAATGATGCCGAACCGGGAGATGTCCCCTTGCGGAACTTCCTGGGCGGCCAGCACGGTCTTGCCGGTTTCGCGGTACAGCTCCGCCAGTTGCCCGGACAGGGAGGGGCCCTTCAGCAGGATGTCGTCCGGGTAGGCCACGACGAATGGGGAATCGCCCACGAATGGCTCCACCAACAGCAGCGCATCCGCCGTGCCCGCCATTTGCCTTTGCCGCAGGAAGAACAGGTTCAGGGCCGGGGGCTCGATCAGCTTTCGTTTCCCCTCGGCACCTTCCTGCGCAAAAACGCTCTCCAGTTCCACCTCCCGGTCGAAGTAATCCTCCAGGCTCTTCTTGCGCCGGGAGGTGACCACCAGGATGTCCTTGATGCCCGCCTCCGCCATCTCCCGCACGACCAGTTCGATCACGGGAGTGTCCACCAGGGGAAACATCTCTTTGGGGATGGTTTTGCTGCCGGGAAGAAAGCGGGTGCCGTACCCGGCGGCGAGGATCACGCCTTTCATGGCCTCAGGCTCGGTTGGTTGCTGCGCTGCTGACTCAACCCTATCCCATCGGCCCCCGCTTTGCCACGGGCCGCGTGCGGCCCCGCTAAATGCCCCGGGGAAATCGGCGCGAACGGCGCCGGAAACCACGGAGCCGGGGCGCCACCCCAGGCTTCACATCAGGATCAGGTAGGCGATGCCCAGGTAGACCAGGATGCCCAGGATGTCGTTGAGGGTGGTGATGAACGGCCCGGTCGCCAGGGCGGGGTCGATATTCAGCGACTTCAGGGCCATCGGAATGGCCGTGCCGCCCGTGGTGGCCAGCAGAATGCCGGCCATGGTGGCCAGCCCCACGGCCACGGACAGGGACACGTCGCCCGTCATGCCCGTGCCCGCGGCGATGAGCACCAGGGCGAACAGCAGCCCGACGGCCAGGGCCACCATGAACTCCCGCGTCAGCCGCCGCCGCCAGTCCGCCGGCACCACCTCCCCGGTGGCCAGCCCGCGGATCACCAGGGAGGCGGATTGCACGCCCGAGGTGCCCCCCATGGCCATGATGAGGGGAAAGAAGAAGGCCAGCCGGGGCACGGAGATCAGAAATTCCTCGCTGTTCTGCATGAACAGCGCCAGCAGAAACTCCCCCACGAGCGCGATGAACAGCCAGGGAAAGCGCTGGCGGATGGTGTGCAGCAGGGACAGCTCGCGCACCTCTTCGTTCATGGTGCCGGTCAGGCGGCCCAGGTCTTCCTCGTGCTCCTCGTCAATCACGTCCACGATGTCGTCGTGGGTGATGCGCCCGATCAGGTGGTGCTCCTCGTCCACCACGGGCACGGACACCAGGTCGTGATCCCGCACCAGGCGGGAAATTTCCTCCTGATCCAGCCCGGCTTCCACGGCCACGACGGCGGGCTCCATGATCTCCTTGATTTTCTGCCTCGGTTCGGCCAGCAGCATTTTCCAGTTGGGCACGGTTCCCACCAAGGTTCCGTCCCTGGACACCACGTACAGGGAAAAGAAGCCGTCCAGTTGCACCCGCTTGACGTAGCGGCGCACCTCCTCGATGGCGCCCTTGACCGTCAGGTGCTCCCCCACCCGCACCACGTCCGGGTCCATCAACCCCCCGGCGCTCTCCTCGTCGTAACCCAGCAGGTAGCTGACCCTTTCGCGCACCCGCGGCGGCAGGCGCTCCATCACGGCGGCCGCGCGGCCTTCTTCCATCATGCCCACCACGTCCGCCGCGTCGTCGGGCTCCATGGCGGGGATCAGGCGGGCCAGTTCCTGCGGCTCCAGCGCCGTCAGGAGCGCCTCGGCGGTGGGGTGATCCAGCTCGCACAGCACCGCGGCCGCCTGGATTTGGGGCATCAGCCGCAGCAGGGCCAGCTGTTCCGCCAGGGCGAGGTTGAAGGTGGCTCCCGCAATTTCCACCGGGTCGGCGGCTTTTAGCACGCCGCCCAGCTTGGCCAGGGCGCCGCCGTGCAGCAACTCCCTGATCCGGTCATGCAGGGAGAGTTCCGGATTGTTCGCTTCCATGGTCGTCCTGGAGTTGGCTTACGGCTCTCGCAACCTGGGGGTGACGCTGCGGGCGAGCCCCACGCACGGGATTTGAAATGGGCCTTCGGCCGCGGGTGATTGCAACGGGTGAGGTCGGATCAACGGGTGGCGGGGCGGGGGCCGCTGTCTGGCGCCGGGCGGGATGAACGGCTTGAATCAACCGGGCGGCGGAGACGCGGCCTGTCAGGCGCGTCTCCTGGGCACCGGGCTTTAGCGTTTGTGCAGGATGATGTTCCGGTAGAACGCTTCCCCTGAGGTTTCCGTGTCGTCGGAGTCTATCTGCATGGCGATCACGGCCTTATCATCGGGCTCCCTCCCGAACAGTCTTTTGTAATCCGCGTAAATGTTGCGTTTCTCCTTGTACCACTTTCCAAGTGTATCGGTCTTCGGGGTACGCAGAATGAGGTATTTCGCCTTTTTGCTCTTGGTGCTGGTGATGGGCTTGTCCTTGGGACCGTCATTTTCCCATAGATAGCACATGGAAGAATCGAAAGTCAGGCCCGGGTCCACCACCACGCATATGGAACCCGCCTGATCGTCTTTCTTCTTCACCCGCACGTCTCCGCCCTTCGGAATTTTAGTGACCTTCCACTCCCATTCCAGGACGGTGTATTCGGGCAGCTTGAATGACTTCTCGGAGCCCACCCCAAAGGAGTTGTTGTCTCCGCTGGCCACGTGCACGTAATGCTCCTGATCGCTCTTGTGCACGAACTGGAAGAAGTACTTGTCCCCGCTTCCGAACAGAGGTGAAATCTTTGTGGAATCCCAGTCTGGAGCGGTCTTGTTTACGGGATAGGTTTTGGTGAAGTCGTCCAGGCGGATGGAGTTCTGCCCCCAGGCGGGGACGGCCCACAGCAACGTCAGCGGCAGCAGGGCCGCCGCCATCCTTCTCCATGAAAAGGCGCCGTTGCTTCCAGGGCGGGAACGTTTGAATGTTTGTGTCATGGCCAAATTCCTCCAGCTAAGTTAATCGATCAGATACCGCCCGCGAATGCCGCGGATCAGAAAAAACAGCCCGAACGCCGCCATCCCTGCGCCGCAAATCAACAGCAGCCATTCGATGAAACCCTGCAGGAACCACAGCAACACGGCCGCACCCAGTATGACGGCGCATTCCAGGTAGTCCTTCATGAACAGCCGGTAGATGCCGTAGGCGGCCAGGGCCAGGGGTGCGACGGCGGGCAGAATGAACTTCAGCAGAGACATTACCGCGCCCGACACCAACAGGGCGACGCCCCGGCCCAGATCCTGATCCTTGCGGCTGATAATTTCGAATTCCACCTCCATGCCCCCGTTTTTTCGGCCAGACCGCCTCTAAGAGCGTCCTGACCTTGGCCTCGCCCTCGCTTGCCGGGCAGCCCGGAGCCCCCACGGCCGCTTCTCCCCAGTTTGCCCTCACGTTGTTTGCCCGCGGTTGTTTGCAATGAGGGCGGGATTGGCCGTAAGCTTTTCCGCAGGAAACCCGGCGTATTGATGCCGAAACTTTATCACAAATTCTGCCGGATAAACAAAAGTATGTCGAAAGGCCGCGGCCGGTTCACGCCGGAAGAAAGGGAGATGCTCGCGCCCTATGTGACCAACACGGAAGGTCCCGTTTTCGCGCTCACCAACCTGCCCGAAGTGGTCAAGGGCGCCCTGTTCTCCCGTTATTCCCGCTCCACCCTGGGCTTGCGGGAATTGCTGCTGAAGGAATTCATCCAGGCGCCGGACGCCGAGTTCGCCGCCATCGAAGGCCGGGGCCATTCTGGCGCGGGCGCGCAGGCGGCCGCGGCGGCCAGGGAGTCCCAGCTGGCCGTGGGGCGGGCGCAGGATTTCTACGACCGCATCCTGGACGGCTACGGGGACGATTCCATCGGCGAACTGGGCGGGGCGCACCTGGCCATCGAGAACGTGTCCATGATCGCCACCAAGGTGCTTCAGGATGCGCGCATCGGCGGCTCGCCCCTGGAAAAATCCACCCGCTACGTCTCCTTCGCCGAGCAGCAGGACGGGGATTTCCTGTTCTTCAAGGAGCCCCGCCTGATGGCCTCCGCCCACCGGGAGGCCTACCTGGAGATCAACCGGGCGCTGTTCGAAACCTACCGCGATTTGA
>CBDUSX010000183.1:0-6058 GCA_965369935.1 uncultured bacterium | reverse complement strand
TTTGTAATCCTCCCGGACGAAGTGATCGCAGCAGTAGAGGTCGCCGTTGTGCTCCATGGCCAGGGAATCGCCGCAGGTTTCCTGGAACAGGCAAATGGTCGGCGGTTTGCCCCGCAACATCAGATTGCATTCCTCGAATATCTGCACCCAAACCTTCCCGATGTCGTTCCGGAACCATTTGTCGAAGATGGCGGCAAGGAAGCGGCCGTAAGCCAAGGGTTTCACGGATTCCGGGGAGGCGCGTCCGTCCCCGAGCGAATTCACAATGGGAAGGAACTGGAGCGCGGTGACGCCCTCGGCCCGGAAGAAATCATAAACCTGCAGAGGCTCCTTCGCGTTGACGTTATTCACGGTGCAGAGGACGCTGTGCGGAACACCGTGCTTTTGCAGGAGGCGCAATCCCCGCATGACTTGCTCGTGGGAAGGGCGCCCCCGTTTGTCCCGCCGGTAGGCGTCGTGTAGGTGCACAGGCCCGTCAATACTGATCCCGATCGCGAAGTTGTTCTCCGTGAAGAAATTGCACCACTCCGCGGTGAGAAGGGTGCCGTTGGTCTGGGGAATGTTCAGACAGCTCCAGCCCTTGGGTAGGTATTTTCCCTGGTATTCGACAGCTTTCCTGAAGAACTCCAGCCCGAGAAGCATCGGCTCCCCGCCATGCCATGGGAAAACGACGTTGGGGCCCGGGTGGGAACGGATGTACCGTTTGACGAATTCTTCCAGGAGCCCATCGTCCATGCGGAAGACTTCGCCCTTCGGGAAGAGCGCCGTTTTTTCCAGGTAATAACAGTACGCGCAGTCCAGGTTGCAAAGGGGCCCGATGGCCTTGACCATGACATGGAACGGATATTTCACCCGGAATTGCTTCGAACCGGCGGCTGCGGGCATGGAATCCTCCGAACGGGTTCGATACGGGCCGGGCCAATTGCCTTTCATGGGGCCGGGGGGCTTCCGCAAGTTGGCCGCGCCCCGATCCAAAAAGGCGGGTGCATATTCAAATGCCGTTACTTCTTTTCAACGGAAAAATCCCATCACCCCTGGTACAAGCCCGAACCGGCCCTTCGATCAGGCCATAGCCGCTGGCGAGAGGTTCCATAGCACAAGGTCGCATCTTTTGCGGCGATCGAACAACAGGGGCTTCAGAGGCGGGCCGGCAGGGCCGGGGCGGGGGCCGGTTTGGGCTCCAGGCGCGCGGTGATTTCCTTGGGCTGCACGAAGTTCCACGCCGATTTCCACAACGCCTCCCCCCAGCCCAGGGTGCGGTATGGATAGCCGTTGCGCTCGCAAAATTTCGCGACCAACCCGCTCATTTGCGGGTAATGGACGTGGCTGATGCCCGGAAACAGGTGATGCTCCACGTGGTATTGCAACCCGGAGCAGAGCCACGCCCCCAGGAATCCGGTGCGGAAATTCAAACAGGTCGAGGTCTGCAGCAGCACCTGATCGTTTCCCCTCCCCTCCTTTTGCACCACGGCGGCCTCGGCCGGAAAGTGCCCCGGTGCGAAAACGGCGAACAGCACCCCGCCCATCATGGCCAGCCGAAGCACCGTGAACAGCAGCACGTGAGCCGGGGGCAGGAACGCCATGGGCAGGCCGACCCAGATCAGCCAGTGCAGCACCAGCAGGGTCAGGTCCAGCCGATGGGAATTGGCCCAGCGGCTCTTTTCCTTCCATACGGCATGGAGGTGAAGAAAGCTGTAGACCTGCAGTTGGAACCCATTCGTCACCACCGCGAGAGGCAACGCCAACCACTGCACGCGGTAATAGGCCCGGCCCAGGGGCCCCCGGCCCACGATATCGGCCTGCGAAAAGGCAAACCAGGGAGTGAGGCGAATGTCATCATCCACCCCGATCACGTTGGGACCGGAATGGTGCAGCACGTTGTGCTTGTGCCACCAATAGGTCGCGCCCACCCCGCTGAACAGCGGGAACCCCAGATAGGTCAGCATCCGGTCCAGCCAGCGCCGGTTGCTGGTGGCGAAGTGCGCCGAAGTATGGGTGTTGGTGGCCAGACCCAAGGTGCCGGTGGTTAACACGATCAGCCCCAAGCCTGCGAACCACGGCCCGTCCGTCAAGAGCAGGAGGGCGAGCCCTCCCATGGCGGTGAGAAAGTGCACCGCAAGCTGAGTCAGGATTTTCCGGGTAGGTTTGGCGTAGAATCCCCGCGCTTTGAATTCGGCCATGAGGGTAGCCAGGGTGCGGGAAGCCTCCGAAGCAACGTTTGATTGCGAATCCATCAGATGATCCTCGTGGTGGGGCCGTTGTGTTCAGGCGTGATAGGTCGCTGGCAAATTTCCGCTCGGCGCGGTCGGCGGGAGTCGCTGCTCCACGCGGTTGGCCGTGACCGTTGTCGTAATGGTCGTGCAATCGCCCGGGCAGTGAGCCCTGAGGCGCCCCTTCCCATATATGTAAACCGACATTTCCCAAATGGAATCCCCCGCGTTACCGGAGGTACTCCCCAATTTATCCTCATAGTGCCATGGCGGACTGATTCGATGTGTGGCGCGAACGCCGCCGGAACCGCTCTCGCGCAAACCAAGCTACAGTCCCTGGAGGCGTCTGTCCTTGACCTAAGTCAAGTCCGGATGGTGGGCGGGATCGAGTTTTCACGCTATCGGGCGTGGCGGCACGACCGGGAAGAGCTACCCGTTCTTGAACCAGCCTTGGAGAGACTCTAAACGGCCAAAAAGATGCGGATATGATTGCCCGAAAACGCGGTATAAGAAATTGGGGAGTTCCTCCGGTAACGCGAGGTATTCCATTTGGGAAATGTCGGATCAAACCTCGGATTTTCCATGAACGAGAATTATCAGCTACCTGTTACGGAACTCTCCGCTCATGTGCTGGAGACGCGCCAACGCACCCTGGACCTCATCCAGGATCTGAACGACGAACAATGGATAGGGCCTTACCTGGAGATCGTCAATCCTCCACTCTGGGAGGTCGGCCATGTGGCATTTTTCTACGAGGTTTTCCTGCTGCGGGAATTCGGTTTCAAAGGATTTTTTTTCGAAAACGGCAACGAGCTGTTCAACTCATTTGTCGTCGATCACCGGGACCGGTGGTTCTTGCCCTTGCCGCCCCGAAAAGAGACGATGGATTATGTGGAGCGGATCATGGACCAGGTGATCTCGCGCCTCAAAGGCCCGACTGCCAGCCCACAGGAAACTTACCTGTACATGCTGGGGGTGTTTCACGAAGACATGCACGCCGAAGCCTTCACCTATACCCGGCAGACCCACGGCTACCCCGAGCCTAGGCTCACGTCGGAGCCCTCGGTAGACGGATCTCACCAGCAGAAAGGCGGACCTTGCCCCGGAGATGTGGAGGTTCCCGGTGGGACTTACCTGTTAGGCGCCACCCCGGAGCAACCCTTTGTCTATGACAACGAGAAATGGGCCTATCCCGTTGAGGTGGCACCTTTCAAGATTGCCCGGGCGCCGGTGACCAATGCCGAATTCGCCGGATTCGTCGAGGATGGAGGTTACAAAAAGGAAGAATGGTGGAGCTACCAGGGCTGGAAATGGCTCAACCGAACCAGCTCCAATCAGCCGCACTACCAACCATCGCTACAGCAATGGCGGCACGAGCCGGTTCAAAGCGGCGCCGGAGGTTCCGGCCACCCCGCTTACTGGAGGCGTGAGGGCGGGGACTGGCAACGCCGTCATTTCGACCGCTGGGTGGATCTTGAACCCCACGCACCGGCTATTCATATCAATTGGTATGAAGCTGAAGCATATTGCAATTGGGCCAAGCGGCGCCTCCCCAGCGAGGCGGAGTGGGAGTTGGCCGCCAGCGGAGAACCAAGCAAAGACGGAAAATCCATCACCTCGGCCAAAAGGCTTTATCCGTGGGGAGACGATCCACCGACGCCGGAGCGGGCGAACCTGGATACACGCATCATCGGATGCGCGGACGTAGGGGCGCTGCCGGCCGGGGACAGTGCTTTCGGTTGCCGCCAAATGCTGGGAAACGTGTGGGAGTGGACGGCTTCGCCCTTCTACCCCTCCCCGGGTTACATCGTGGACATGCCTTACAAGGAGTACTCGGCACCCTGGTTTGGATACCGCAAGGTGTTGCGGGGAGGGGCCTGGGCAACCCGATCCCGGTTTATCCGCAATACCTATCGCAATTTTTTCCTGCCCGAGCGGCGAGACACCTTCTCCGGATTCCGCACTTGTGCGCTATAAATAATCGCATCACGGCCCGGGAAGTCGATATTTCAACTTGAGGTTTCCTGCGGCAATCCGCCGCGCCATCAGGGCGCTCAAAGTTTGAATTCGATGTAGGCTGCCAGATTGTCGTCTTTCAGCCCCGTATGGATCTCGAGCCCGATCACGAACGAGGCGGTAAACCACAACTCAACGCCAAAGGCGGCGCCGAGATCGGATCCAGATTCGTAATTCTCGTCCGGCTCTTCGGTCCTAAAATTGATGTCCATGTGGCGGAATATTGCCGAACCAAAGAGCACCAGGTGCTGGCTGGGCATGACCGATACGCCGAAGCCTGCGTCCAATAAGTTGAAATCCATGTCCCCGATATCAGAGTCTTCCGAGCCCCAGCGCCAGAAACCGAAGACGCCCAGCCGGGTCGGCGCGCTGTTCGCGAAAAATTCCGGGCCGATCTTGTAGCGCAAACCGGCTCCGAATTCCACCCCCCGCCTGCCGGGAAAATTGACCCTGCCCGCCAGAAACTGCAGTGTCGCGTCATCAGTGGCTCCATAGTCCAAAAACAGCGTTTCGCGGTAATCGGACCCGCGCGCGCCCAATCCCAAATCCCCTTCAAGAAATTCGGGCGCCGGATTTCCCAGCACCGTGGCCAGCGCCGTGCCGGTCAAAGGAGCCGTGCACAGCAACATCACCCACAAGAGCACCTGTCCTGTTTTGCGGAGAGGGGACCAGTCCCGCTCTCTGAGAGCCGAAGCGAATACGGCTGCAATAAGCCTGCGCAACTTTCCCTCCTGTACAAGCTTCTTTCCGGATCGGTCATTGAAGTGTGCTCGTCGCTTGATTAGTCTGTTGAACCAAGGGAAGTGTTACGTACGATATCTATAGGTCGAATTTATCGCTGCCGGGTCGCCGTAATTTTGCATACATCCGACTGTTAACTAAGATTGAATTCGACAATAATTATCAACTAATAACGAATATACATAGGCTGTCGGAAGCATCATGATTAGGCGGGTGGATGCGAAGCGCTTGCGGCGCTTTTCCGCCGACCATGGAGGTATTCTTACAGTGTCAGGGTATGGGCAACTACAGAAGATGCGTCGGGGGAGGAACGGCTGACCGGCCCAGGGCTCAAGGCAAGAGCCCGGATCGTCCATGGGTAGGCGAGCACGTTGAGCAGGCTGTGAAAGGGCTCCCGGCCCAAGGCATGGGCGTCAAGCGTGTCTCGCGCGAGATGGGAGTCGGTATCCTCGTGGTGCAACGGGTCAAGCGCGCGAATTAGCCCCGAGCAGAATGGGGCACCAAGTTGAGTGTACCATCCCCACCTGTCCCTACCAAAAACCTTATCAGAACCCTGCGAGGTTTCGGATGAGGTTTTCGCTAGGCACAAGAACCACATCCTACTCCCAACGACGCTCGATCTCCTGCACTTGCGGCCGTCGTATCAGACCGCGGGGAACTTGATCTAGGTCAAGTGGCTGGTGACGCACGCGAGCATAACCACGTTTTAAAAAGCAAACCCTGAAAACATGAGGAAACCACGGTTCAAATGATATCAGTCACTCAAGGAGAGGTTAAAGCGATATGGCTCCCAATGACGTGGATTTAACGGACCTGAACAGTTCCGTTGTGCAACTGAGATCGGCTTTGAAGGGCCTGGAAGACGCCAGAACGATCATGCTGGCGGTGGAAGAGACTGTCTCGAGAAACAACATCCTTGAAGTGCGCCAGCAAATCAGCCTGCACAGGCTGGAAGCAGCGATTCGGGGCCGCTGGGAATTCGAACAACTTTACCGGGAATGCGAGGAAATCCTCGCCGGCTCCCAGCCGGCCCGGGTATTGGGAGACCTGCTGCAAGTCAAGGACAGGCTCCAGTCCACCATCGACTTCTT